>CAMDCC010000001.1 GCA_945889545.1 Bifidobacterium breve
TGTGCGGGGTGATCGATCCCGGCTTGGCCAGGACCTGCCCGCGCTCCACGTCTTCCTTCTTGGTACCGCGGAGCAACGCACCGATGTTGTCGCCGGCGCGGCCCTCGTCGAGGAGCTTGCGGAACATCTCGACGCCGGTACACACCGTCTTCGTGGTGTCCTTGATCCCGACGATCTCGATCTCCTCGTTGACCTTGACGATCCCGCGCTCCACCCGACCAGTCACCACGGTGCCGCGACCGGTGATCGTGAACACATCCTCGATCGGCATCAGGAACGGCTTGTCGATGTCTCGCACCGGCTCGGTGATGTGGCTGTCGACCGCGTCCATGAGCTCGAGGATCTTGGCGCCCCACTCCGCGTCGCCCTCGAGCGCCTTCAGCGCCGAGACGCGCACGATCGGCGTGTCGTCGCCGGGGAACTCATACTCGTTGAGGAGCTCACGCACCTCGAGCTCGACCAGCTCAAGGATCTCCTCGTCGTCGACCATGTCGGCCTTGTTCAGCGCGACCACGATCGAAGGCACACCCACCTGGCGAGCGAGCAGCACATGCTCACGCGTCTGGGGCATCGGCCCGTCGGTGGCCGCGACCACCAGGATCGCGCCGTCCATCTGCGCCGCTCCGGTGATCATGTTCTTGATGTAGTCGGCATGGCCCGGGCAGTCGACGTGGGCGTAATGCCGGTTGTCGGTCTCGTACTCCACGTGGGCGATCGAGATCGTGATCCCGCGCGCCTTCTCCTCCGGTGCCTTGTCGATCTCGTCGAACGCCGTGAACGCCACGTTGGGGTTCTTGTCGTGAAGGACCTTGGTGATGGCAGCAGTCAACGTGGTCTTGCCATGGTCGATGTGACCGATGGTGCCGATGTTGAGATGCGGCTTTGTGCGCTCGAACTTCGCCTTACCCATTGCTCCTGCTCCCGCCTCCGTACTCTGCGCTTCGCTGACGCGAAGAGCGAGAGGGCCACCTGCTGACCCTCCCACCTTCGGTGTTCTCTGTGGGTCTGACTGTTTTCGCTCTCCAGTAGCGGTGGCGGGACTCGAACCCGCGACGCCGCGATTATGAGCCGCGTGCTCTGACCAACTGAGCTACACCGCCGAGCCCCCTTACGGACTCGAACCGTAGACCCCTTCCTTACCATGGAAGTGCTCTGCCGACTGAGCTAAGGGGGCGAGGTCAACAGGTTAGCAACATCGCAATCCCGACCGTCAGGCCGTTGTGTCGTACTACCGTCCGACCGCAATGCCCGACCTCACGCTCCGACTCGCAGAGCGGCGCGACGCGGCTGCACTCCGCGAGATCTACAACCTCGAGGTGACCACCACCACGGTCACCTTCGACATGGTTCCTCGCACGTTGGACGAGCAAGTGGCGTGGATCGACGGCCATTCGGGGGGTCATCCAGCGATCGTCGCGGTCGACCTCGAAGCGACGGTGATCGGATTCGGGTCGATTTCGCCGTACAAGGACCGGCCCGCCTACTCACCGACCGTCGAGGACTCGATCTATGTACATCGAGAGCACCGGAGCGCCGGCGTGGGCCGCGCCATGCTCGACGAGCTGATCCGCCTCGCCCGAGATCACGGCTTCCACTCGATGATCGCCCGCATCGTGGGTGGCCACGAGGCGTCGATCGCCCTGCATTCGACCTGCGGCTTCGAGCCCCTGGGCGTGGAGCGCGAGGTCGGTCGCAAGTTCGGAAAGTGGCTCGACGTCGTCGAGATGCAGCGGATGCTTTGAGGTGCTCGCGAAGCGGCCCGCCGAGATGGCGGGCCTTGGTGAGCGTTGTGGGCCGGGTTGGATTCGAACCAACGTAGGCGTTGCCAGCGGCTTTACAGGCCGCCCCCTTTGGCCACTCGGGTACCGACCCCTGTGCAGGTGCAGCGTACTTGCATGTCGATACTGAGCGGCGAGCGAAGCGAGCTCGCCGGGAGCAGGCGAGCGTCCCGAAGGGCAGCGGCAGGTATCCTGCGACTGAGCGAGCGCGACCAGGGGGCTTGATGCCAACGTTCGACGTTGTGTCCGAAGTGGACTTCCAAGAAGTGCGTAACGCGGTCGACCAAGCGAGTCGCGAGGTCTCGACGCGTTTCGACTTCAAAGGGACCGACAGCAGCATCGAGCTGAAGGAAAAGACGATCGAGCTGCACACCGAGAGCGACCAGCGCCTCAAGGCGCTCACGCAGGTGCTCGAGGAGAAGTTTGTGAAGCGGAAGGTGTCGTTGAAGTCGCTCTCCTACGGCAAGGTCGAAGAGGCTTCGAAGGGCACCGTGCGTCAGGTCATCACGCTGAATGTCGGGATCAGCCAGGACAAGGCGCGAGAGATCGGCAAGTTCGTGAAGGAACTCGGTCTCAAGGGCGTGTCACATCAGATACAAGGCGATCAGCTACGCATCAGCGGCAAGAAGCGAGACGACCTCCAGGACGTCATCGCCGCGCTGCGCGAGCACGACTTCGCCATCCCGCTGCAGTTCGAGAACTTCCGCGACTAGCTACCGCCATTCGCCGGAGCGGAGACGGCGGATGCGGTCTTCGGTCGGCGGGTGCGAGCTGAACAGGCCGGCAAAGCTCACCTTGCGTCCGGTCAGCGGGTTGATGATGAACGCGGTCGCTTGAGCCGGTTGCACATTCATCGGCACCTGCTTCACGTAGGCCTCGATCTTCTCGAGCGCGCGGGCGAGTGGTTCGCCGTCGTTGACGAGGTGCGCACCGCTGGCGTCGGCCTGGTACTCACGTGAGCGCGAGAGCGCCATCTGCAGGAACATCGCGGCAATCGGGGCCAGGATCACGAGCGCGAGCACGCCGAGGATCCCCCCGCCGTCGTCGTCGTCCCCACCACCACCGAACATTGCACCCCACATCGCGATCCTGGACACGAACATGATTCCCATCGCGACCGCGGCTGCGACCGAGCCGATGAGGATGTCGCGGTTCTGGACGTGCGACAGCTCGTGCGCGAGCACGCCACGGAGCTCGTCTTGGTCGAGCACCTGGAGGATCCCCTGGGTGCAACACACCGCCGCATGGCTGGGGCTGCGGCCGGTTGCGAAGGCGTTGGGTTGCGGCTCAGCCGAGATGTAGAGGCGGGGCATCGGCATGTCGTTGCGACGCGCCAGGTCCTCCACGATGGCGTACATCTCCGGTGCCTCTTCGCGGGTGACCGGCTTCGCCCTCGCGGCCTTGATCGCAAGTGTGTCGCTGAACCAATACGAGCCGCCGCAGAACAGCAGCGCGATGCCGAAACCGATGACGAGTCCGCCGCTGCCACCAACCAGCTGGCCGATCCCCATGAACAACCCGCCCAGCGCGGCGAGCAGAACTGTGGTCTTCAACGTGTTCTTGAGGCCTGCCATTTCGCACCTTTGATCGAACGTCTGGTCCTGGTCTTACAACGCTAGATCGTTGGCCTTTCGTTCCAGGTTCGGGCCTCAGCGTGAGGCCACGAGCAGCACGAGGCCCGCGGCGACCACCAGCGCTGAAGCCAGACGGGCCCGGCCGAGGCGCTCGTGGAGCAGCAGCCAGCCCGCGGCGGCCCCCAACACAACCGAGGACTCCCGCAGCGACGCCACGTAGCCCACCGGCGCCAGCCGCACGCCGGCCAGCACCATCGAATAGGCGAGCACCGAAGCGAGCCCTCCAAGGGACACGCGGCGCCAGTCGCCTCTCAGGTAGCGGGTGAACGCGCCGAGTTGGCCCCGACTGGCCCCGTAGACCGAGAGCGCCAGCGCGGCACCGAGCACAAGCGCGATGCCGTACGCCACGCCGCTCTCCGACTTGCGCGCGCCAGCGGCGTCGATGGTCGTGTACGTACCGATCGTGACGGCCGTAAGCCCGGCCCAGAGCAGGGCAACGTGCCCAACGTGGCGGCGGACGAGCGACGCCAGCCCACCGGTGACGATGGCGATCGCCAGCCAGGACAGCGACGACAGATCGTCACTGAGGAAGGCGACGCCGCCGACCGCGGCCAGCAGCGCGCCGCCGCCCCGAGCGAGCGGGTAGGCAACCGAGAAGTCGCCGTGGTGATATGCACGAACGAGGGCGAGCACGTACACGACGTGCACGAGGCTGGAGATCGCAAGGTACGGCCACGCCGACGAATCGGGAAAGCCGATCGCGACCAACACAGGCAGCGAGATGACGCCGCCCACGAGGAACTGGCCCCACGCGGTGAACAGCCGATCTTCGCTGGTCTTGACCTGGAAGTTCCAGAACGCGTGCAGCCCGGCGGACCCGAGCGCTAGGAGCGTGGCCTCCAGCATCCGTGTTCAGTCAGCCGGTCGAAACGTCAGTCGTAGTAGCCGGAGTGGAAGTAGACGCAGGGCACGCCTTCACCGCGGAACATCTCCACGTTGCGCCGATCGTCCTCGATCGCGAGCCGGAGCTCGAAGCCGAACGCGCGCAGCTCCCATACCGACGACTGCTTGAAATCGCGCGATTGCTCGTAGTCGCCCCACGGGCGCATGAGCAGCACATCCCATCGGATGCGGTAGTGCTCGAGCCACGCGACAGTCAGGTGATGCAGTCGCTCGGGGCGGGCCGTGAGCAGCACGATGCGCAGGTTGGCATCGAGGAGGTCGAGGAGCACCTTCACCTCTTCGATGACGGGGTCCTCGCCACACGCGTCGAAGAACGCGCGCCAGTCACGTCGCGGCGCTTCGATGTAGTGCTGACGCGTCGTGGCGTCGGAGAGCACACCGTCGATGTCGATCACCGCAGCCGGCCCGGGCTCGACTTCCCCGTCCCGCCACGTCCAGTACTCGGGTGCTCTACTCACCTTTCCCGCTCATCACGCTTCGTCGGGCGCTTGTGCGAGGTAGCGCGCCTTGATGCCTTCGACGACGGAGGGATCGGCGAGCGTGGTGGTGTCGCCCAGCGCGTGGTCTTCGCTCACGTCCTTGAGCAGGCGTCGCATGATCTTGCCCGAGCGGGTCTTCGGCAGCTCCTCGGTGAAGAGGATCGACTTGGGCTTGGCGATTGGCCCGATCGTTTCGGCCACGTGCTCGCGCAGTTCCTCAACGAGGGCGTCGCTCGCTTCGAACCCGTTGCGCAGGATCACGAACGCCGCGATCGCTTGACCACTCGTCGCATCGGTCTTGCCGACTACCGCGGCCTCGGCGACGGCAGGGTGGCCGACGAGCGCGTGCTCGACCTCGGCGGTCGAGATGTTGTGCCCGGAGATGAGCATCACGTCGTCGACTCGACCGAGCAGCCAGAAGTAGCCATCCGCATCGCGCTTGGCGCCGTCGCCCGCGAAGTACTTGCCCTCGAAGCGACCCCAATATGTGGCGCGGTAGCGCTCCGGGTCGCCCCAGATGCCGCGCAGCATTGCCGGCCACGGGCGCGTCAACACGAGGTAGCCCCCGCCCGGGATCGCCACGCTCTTGCCGTTGTCATCCACGATGTCGGCGCCGATCCCGGGAAGCGGGAACGTGGCGCTACCGGGCTTCAGCGTCGTCGCACCAGGCAACGGGCTGATCATCATGGCGCCGGTCTCGGTCTGCCACCACGTGTCGACGACCGGGCATCGCTCCGCGCCGATCGTCTTCCAGTACCAGACCCACGCCTCGGGGTTGATGGGCTCCCCGACCGAGCCAAGCAGCCGAAGACTCGTGAGATCGCGCTTCTCCGGCCACTCCGCACCCCACTTCATGAACGTGCGGATCGCGGTGGGTGCCGTGTAGAGGATCGTGACCTTGTACTTCTCGACGATCTGCCACATCCGATCCTTGTCGGGAAAGTCGGGTGTGCCCTCATAGATCACACACGTCGCTCGGTTCGCGAGCGCGCCGTAGACGATGTACGAGTGACCGGTGACCCACCCGACATCAGCCGCGCACCAGTACACGTCGGTGTCGGGTTGCAGATCGAACACGTGCTTGTGCGTCCAGCAGACCTGGGTGAGGTAGCCCCCGGTCGTGTGCATGATGCCCTTGGGCTTCGCGGTGGTCCCGCTCGTGTAGAGCAGATAGAGGAGGTCTTCGGAGTCCATCGGCTCGGGGGCGCAGTTGGTGCTCTGCTGCGGCACAAGGTCGTGCCACCACACGTCGCGGCCGTCGCTCCACGCCACGTCCTGCTCGGTGCGGCGCAGCACAAGCACCTTCTCGATCGACGGGCACTCGGCCACGGCCGCGTCGGCGATGTCCTTGAGCGGCACGATCGTCCCGCGCCGCCACGCCCCGTCGCCGGTGATGAGCACCTTGGCCTCGGCGTCGTTGATGCGGTCGCGCAGTGAGTCGGCTGAGAAGCCCCCGAACACCACGGAGTGCGGCGCGCCGATGCGCGCGCACGCAAGCAGCGCCATCGGAAGCTCTGGGACCATGCCCAAGTAGATGTTCACGCGGTCGCCCTTACCCACGCCCAGGGCCTTCAGCGCGTTGGCGAGTTGGCTCACGTCGTCGAGCAGCTGCGCGTACGTGATCGCACGCGCGTCGCCCGGCTCACCTTCCCAGTAGTACGCAACCTGGTCGCCATGACCGGCTTCCACGTGTCGATCGAGGCAGTTGTACGACGCGTTGAGCTTCCCGCCGACGAACCATTTGGCGAACGGGAGGTCCCACTCGAGCACCGTGTGCCATTCCTCGACCCAGTCGACGAGGTCGGCGGCTTGGCGGGCCCAGAAGCCCTCGAAGTCGGCGTTCGCCTCGTCGTAGATCTCCGCGTCGACGACTCGCGCTGTCTTCTTGAAGTGGGCGGGCGGCGGGAACGATTGCCCTTCGCCGAGCAGGGACTCGATGGTCTCGGACATGGCTGGTGACTTTCTGTGGTTCTATGGATCTGGACGGGCGGGTCAGGCTATCCGGCGCTTGAGTGTGACCACCCGGTGCGCGCCAAGACCGGTCGGGTCGATGAGCGCGGCCGCCTCCACTCCACGACTGCGTCCGGCGATCGCGGCGAGGTCGCCGAGATGGGCGCGTTCGCGCCAGATCTCGTCGCCTGCCGCCACGAGCTCGTCGATCCCGAGGCCGCGTAACCAGTCGGCTTGCGCGACTTCGCCAGCGACGGTGAACCCGGCTCGACCCGCCGCCCAGCGCAGGTGCTCGAGCGAAACGTCACACGTGATGTCTTGCCGACCCAACGCAACGAGCGGGGTCGCGCCGCGCCCGTGGCCGGCATACGTGCGCAGCCATGCCGACTGCCCGCGATCTGCGAGGCCGCGCGCCTCGTCCATGTAGTCGACGAGCAACACTTCGCCGCGGTTGAGGAGCATCGCGACGCGTTCCAGCCACTCGCGCGCGGCGATCGGCACGGGCAGACGCCGCCCATCCGGAACATCCAGGCCCCCCGCAACGTGGTCAGCTTCGGAGGCCAGCTCGGCGGGCGCCGGAACCACCACCTCGACAAACCGCCCACCCTCGCTCGGCTGGTCGTCGTCCACCCCGACACGGACTTCGAGCCAACCACCATCGGAGCGCTCGACGAGATGCACCGGGAGGTTGTCGAGCAGCTCGTTGGCGATGACGACACCCTCGATGGACATGGCCGGCAGGTCGTCGAGCCCACTCACGATCGGACCGGCGTGGGGCACAACCTCGAGCGGCTCGTCGGGATCACTGCGATGCGCGAACGGACCCAACGCCTCGTCGATCGGCTCGAGCGGAAGGTGCTCGCGCTGTGCGGCGCGCAAGCGCGCCGAACGCTCGACGAGCACGTACCGCAGCGCCGGTGCGCACTCAGGGTCGGCGCGCAACACATCGGTCGCGAGGCGGCCCCGTCCGGCACCGGCCTCGATCACCATGAAGGGATCGGGCGACCCAAGTCGACGCCACACCTCGTCGAGGTGGCGCGCGACGAGCGCACCGAACAACGTCCCCACCTCGGGGCTCGTGACGAAGTCGGCGCCCATCCGGCCGGCCCCACCGCTGCTGGCGAAGAACCCATCGACTTCGTCGTAGAGCGCCATCGCCTGAAAGTCGGCGAACGAGATCGGTCCCTCGCGCCGGATCCGTCCTGCGATCCTCTCCACGAGTGTCATGTCCAGCACTTTCCCTCATTCTGGAGACTCACAACACCGGAATCCGGGGTGCTGGATCTCCAGAACACGGGGGAGAGGTCAACCGGTAAGGAAGGCGAGCTCCCCGAGGCGGGCGACGCCCTGCGGATACACGCCGGCCGCGACGACAACCACGGAGATGAGGACCATCGCGACGTTCAGCGCGAGCGGCGTGGGCAGCGTGCGTTCCTCGGTGCCGGTCGCCGGCTCTTCGAGCCACATCGCCCGCGTGACGCCGGCGTAATAGAAGAAGGCGACGACGGCGTTGAGAGCGGCGATCACGCCGAGGATCACCGCGCCCGTGGTTCCCGAATCGAACACGGAACGGAACATCACGAGCTTGGCATACCAACCTGCGAGCGGCGGGATACCCGCCAGAGAGAACAGGAACAGCGACATGAACACCGCGAGCAGCGGAGCGGTTCGGCCGAGTCCGTTGAAGCTGGAGATCTCACCCGAGCCGGTCCGGCGCGCCACTGCGATCACCGCGGCGAACGCGCCGAGATTCATGACGGCGTAGATCACGAGGTAGACCGCGACGGCTGCCCAGGCGGAATCGCCGTTGCCGCCCACGTCGGCGGCCACCGCAATCGGCACGAGCATGAACCCGCCCTGCGCGATCGACGAGTACGCCAGCATGCGCACGATGTTCGTCTGACGGAGCGCGGCCAGGTTCCCGAGCGTCATCGACGCCGCCGCGAGAACCCAGATGATCGGCTGCCACGAGTCTTCGGACGGGAAGAACCCGAACTTCACGATGCTGATCAGCGCGACGAACCCACCCGCCTTCGACGCCACCGACAGGAACGCCGTGACCGGTGTGGGCGCACCTTCGTAGGTATCGGGTGCCCAGAAGTGGAACGGCACCGCGCTCACCTTGAACGCGAACCCGGCCAACGTGAGGAAGACGCCTACGGCGAACAACGGTGGGGTCGAGTGCTCGTTGATGTAGCCAGCAATGTCGACGAGCTTGTTGGCGCCGGTGATGCCGTACACCAGCGACATGTCGTACAACATGATCGCGGTCGACAGCACACCGATGAGGAAGTACTTCAGGCCGGCTTCGTTCGACTTCGTGTCGTGCTTCCTCCACGCGGCCAGCGCGAACGTGGGGATCGTGATCGTCTCGAGGGCCACGAAGATCGTGATGAGATCACGGGCCGACGCCATCACCGTCATGCCCAGCACCGACGTGAGCAGCAGCACGTAGAACTCGCCGCGGTAGTAGTCGCCCTCGCCGATGTAGTTGAACGACACGAGCAGCGTGATGTACGCCACCACCAGGAACAGGCCCTTGAACAGCAGCGCGTAGTTGTCCACGATGTAGGCGCCACCGAACATCGAGCGGTTGACGCCGTCGGACGCCAACGTAAGCACCGGGATCAACGCTCCGAGCACACCGATGCTCGCGATCCGC
Source organism: Bifidobacterium breve (assembly GCA_945889545.1). Lineage (GTDB taxonomy): Bacteria > Actinomycetota > Acidimicrobiia > IMCC26256 > PALSA-555 > SHVJ01. The sequence continues at coordinate 9,407 of CAMDCC010000001.1, forward strand.
GGCACCAAGTTCTTGTTCTTCACGAACAAGTCCACGAGCAGCACGACCACGATCGTGGCAACCAGAATGATCTCCGGTGCGAGCGCGTGGAAGTCGATGTGTGGAGCGTTCACTGGTCTACTCCCCGCTCTCGGCGCCTACGGCGCCGGGCCGCTTGGCCCCGGCTCGGGCGGCGCAGAATACCTGCGCCACTTCCCCTCGCCTCATCCCCCGAAGACCTTCGAGATGGGGCCGATCGCACCGTCGGTGACATCGAAGAGGAAGTTCGGGTAGATGCCGAGCACCACGATCAGCAGGAGGAGTGGCGTCCATGCGAGCCACTCCGACGTGTGCACATCGTGGATGTGGGCGTTCTCGAACTCGGCCTTCGGCGCGCCGAACGCGACGCGCTGCAACATCAGCAAGAGGTAGCCCGCGGCCAGCACGGTGCCGATGGCGGCGATGACCATGAACGTTCGGAACGTCCAGAGCGTGCCGCCGCTCCCGCCCACGAGGCCGTCGATCACCTTGGCCGGGTTGTACGCCGAGAGGATCGCCGGGAACTCACCCCAGAAGCCGGCAAGACCGGGCAGGCCGAGCGACGCCATCGCGGTGAAGCCGAGGATCCACCCGAGCTTCGGTGCCTGGGTGAGGAGGCCGCCCAACCGGCTCATCTCGCGCGTCTCGTAGCGCTCCTGCACCGATCCGGCGACGAAGAAGAGCATGCCGGTGATCAGACCGTGCGCAACCATGCCGAACACCGCGGCGTTGAGGCCGAAGTCGGTGAGCGTGGCGATACCGAGCATGACGAAGCCCATGTGAGCCACCGACGAGAACGCGATAAGCCGTTTCATGTCGGTCTGCGCGAGACAGCACAGCGCGCCGTAGATGATCCCGATCGTTGCCAACAGGCCGATCCACGGCGCCCAGTCGGCCGCCGCATCCGGCAGCAACGGCAGTGCGATCCGGATGAAGCCGTAAGTCCCGAGCTTCAGGAGGATGGCAGCCAGCAGCACCGAGCCGACGGTCGGAGCTTCCGTGTGCGCGTCGGGCAGCCAGGTGTGGAACGGGAACATCGGCACCTTGATCGCGAAGCCGAGGAACATGCCACCGAAGATCAGCATCTGCGTCGAATGAGTGATGCCATCTCCGCCGAGCTGCCCGAGCTTCACGATGTCGAACGTCTGCTCCTTCGACACGAAGAAGAGCGCGAGGAAGCCCACGAGCATGAGCGCAGAACCGAAGAGGGTGAACAGGAAGAACTTGATGGACGCGTACGCGCGGTTCGGCCCACCCCACACCATGATCATGAAGAACATCGGGAGCAGCACGACCTCGAAGAAGATGAAGAACAAGATGAGGTCTTGCGCGACGAACGTGCCGTTCATCCCCACCTCGAGCAGCAGCACGAGGGCGAGGAACGCCTTCGGGTTGCGCGGCTCGGGGAAGTGGTTCCACGAGTAGATGATGCAGCACACCACCACAAGGGCCGAGAGGATGAGCAGCGGCAGTGAGATGCCGTCGATGCCGACGTGGAACCGGCTCTTGATCACGTCGATCCACGACTCGTTGGCTTGGAACTGGAGCTTTCCACCGGCGTCGTAGTCGAAGTCGACAGCAATGCCCACGCCGACGCCCAGGGTGACGAGGGACGTGAGGAGCGCCGTCCACTTGATCGCCTGCTCCTGCGCTCGTGGGATGACCAGCAAAAGCGCCATGCCGACGAGCGGGATGAAGACCATCAAGGTCAACGCCCAGTCATCGAACCAATTCATGTCTTGGTGCTCCCCTCAGGAGTTGACGAGATACAGGGCGAGGCTCAAGAGCCCCACCGCGGCGAACAACAGCAGCGCGTATCGCTGCACCCGACCTGACTGCACGGTACGAAGGGCGCTGCCGGCGTCGCCGGTGCCTGCGGCCAGTGCGTTGATGGCGCCGTCGACGCCCTTCTGGTCGACGACGTCGTAGCTGAACCGACCGACCCTCGCCGCAACGAGTCCGACGCCCTTCACGAAGGCATCGATCACGTGCTGGTCGAACCAGTAGAAGGCACGCGCTACAACGCCGCGGGTGCCATCGACGATCACGTTCTCGTACAGGTGATCGAGGTAGTACTTGTTCTCGAGGAACACGTAGCCCCGCCGGGCCAGCGCGTTGCGCTGGGTGAGCCCACGGAACGGCCCGAGCTCCTCACGGCGGAACCACAGCCACGCCGCGATGCCGATACCCACGACCGCGATCGTTACCGAGATGACCGCGAGGCCGTAGTCGAACTCCGCGTGCACGAGATGCGGGAAGGCGAAGGTGGGCTCGAACCACTCGGTGAACTTCTCGATGCCGAGGGGCACGGCATTGATCAGTCCGGCGACAACCGAGAACCCGGCGAGGATGATGAGCGGCACGGTGATGGCTCGGGGCGACTCGTGCGGGTGACCGTGCCCGCGGTACTCGCCGAAGAACGTGAGGTATACGCAGCGCGTCATGTAGGCCGCGGTGAGGAATGCGCCGATCAGCCCCACCACCATGAACACCTCGAAGCCGCCCTCTCCCGCGGTGACGAGGATCTCGTCCTTCGACCAGAACCCGGCGAACGGGAAGATGCCCGCGAGCGCGAGCGACCCGATCATGAAGGTTGCGAAGGTGACGGGCATGTACTTGCGCAGCCCGCCCATGTCGGACTTCATGTCAAACGAGTGGTGCGAGCCCGAGTGGCTCACCGATCCGGCGCCAAGGAAGAGCAACGCCTTGAAGAAGGCGTGCGTGAAGAGGTGGAAGACGGCCGCGGTCCACGCGCCCACACCGAGCGCCATCACCATGTATCCGAGCTGACTGATCGTCGAGTACGCGAGCACCTTCTTGATGTCGCGCTGCACGAACGCGAGCACCGCCCCGATGATGATCGTGACGCCACCGATCAGCGCCATGAAGTTGATGCCACCGTCGGCGATCGAGAACCCCTCGTAGAACACGGGGTACAGGCGAGCCCCGAGGTAGACGCCGGCCACCACCATGGTGGCCGCGTGGATCAGCGCGGAGACCGGCGTGGGGCCGGCCATGGCGTCGGGCAGCCAGGTGTGCAGCGGGAACTGACCGCTCTTGCCGATGATGCCGATGAACAGGCAGATCGCGCCGGCCAGCAGGAGGTTGTGCTCGGCCCCGCTGCTCAACGCGTACTCGTTGATGCCGACGATGCTGAAGGTGTCGGCCGCGAAGTACATGACGATGACGCCGATCATCAGGCCGATGTCGCCCACCCTTGTGGTGAGGAACGCCTTGATGGCGGCGCGGCTGTTGGCGAGGTCTTCCCACCAATGGCCGATCAGCATGAAGGAGCACAAGCCGACGAGCTCCCAGCCCACGAGGAGCTGGAGCAGGTTCTCGGAGACGACGAGCGTGAGCATCGACGCGGTGAACAACGAGAGGCACGCGAAGAACCAGGTGTACCGGCGATCGTCGTGCATGTAGGCGGTGGAGTAGATCTGGACCAACAGCGAGATCAAGGTGACGACGAACAGCATCATGACGGTCAGGCCGTCGACCGTGGTGCCCACGCTGAAGTGCACGCCACCGCTGATCCACCAAGTGACGGTGTTGACGACCGGCTCTACGCCTTGCTCACCGGCCGCCCGGAACACGCTCTTGCCGAATGCACCCAAACCCTCTGAGTGCCCGGTGGCCGCTTCGACGCGATCGATCCATTGCGACGCGGCGATGCACGACATCACGAACGACGCGCCGACCGCGGCGATGCCGATCTCGGCGCCGTGCTTCGGCATGCGCTTGCCGAACAGGGTGATGAGGGCGAACGCGATCGCCGGAACTGTTGGGATGAGCCACGCCGCGTCGAGCACCGCCGTCAGCCCTTCAACTCGTCGATCTTGTCGAGATCGGGGCTCTTCAGGTTGCGGTAGATCAGCAACACGATGGCGAGCCCGACACCGACTTCAGCAGCGGCGATGGTGATCACGAACAAGGCGAAGATCTGACCGCTCACGCTGTGGTTGAGCGCAGAGAACGCGATCAGATTGATGCTCACTGCGTTCAGCATGAGCTCCACGCTCATCAGCACGAGCACACCGTTCTTGCGCGCCAGCACGCCGTACACGCCGACGCAGAACAAGAACGCGGAGAGGATGAGGAAGTAGTTGAGCTCCATCAGTCCCTCCGCGCCAGCACGACCGCGCCCACGAGCGCACCGAGCAGCAGCATGGAGACCACTTCGAACGGCACCAGGTACTGGCGGAAGAGGGTGTCGCCGACGGTTCCGGTCTTGCCCTGCTCCACGAGCGCATCCGTGAAGTGGATGTTCTTGCCGCCGAACGCATCCACGAGGAGCGCTACCAGCACTCCCAACACGAAGAGCGCGACGACCGCCGCGCCCCAACGCTGGTCGTTGTCGAGCTGTCCGGGCTCGCCGCCCATCGGCGCACGCGTGAGCATGATGCCGAACAGGAACAGGATCACGACCGCGCCGATGTAGATCAGCACCTGCACCCAGGCCACGAACTCGGCCACCAGGAGGATGTACAGCGCAGCCGCGCCCGCGAGGACCACCACCAAGAACAGCGCTGCGTGCACGATGTTGCGCGAACGGACAACACCGATCGACGCCGCAGCCATCGCGAGGGCGATGATCCAGAAGGCAACGTCCTGCTCCCACATGGCCGGCTACTTCTTCCCGCTTTGGGCGCCGGCTTCGAGGGGTTCGGGTTCGGGAACCGTCTCCATCCACTCGCCGAGCTTCGCCTTGTCGTGCAGGAGGTTGGCGATCGAGAACTCCGAGTACTCGTACTCGGGGCTCCAAAAGATGGCGTCGAAGGGGCACACCTCGACGCAGATGCCGCAGTACATACAGAGCGCGTAGTCGATATCGAACCGATCGAGCACGCTGACCGAGCGCGGGCGCCCACCCTCACGACGGGGCGGACGCTGCTCCTTGTGGCCTTCGATGTAGATGCACCAGTCGGGACACGACCGCACGCACAGCATGCAGACCGTGCAGTTCTCTTCTTTGAGCGCGATGACGCCGCGGGCGCGCGGCGCGACCGCTTCCTTCTCATGCGGGTACTGCACCGTGACGGCCGGCTTGAGCATCGTCTTGAACGTGACGCCCAACCCCTTGAGCAACCCAGGAGGTTTCACAAGGCCACCTCCTCCATTGGCTCGCTCCCTACATTGCGCGGGGAGACCCGGATCAAGCCCGGTCGCTCGCGGTGGCCAGCCATCAGAAGGCCACTTTGAGAGCGCCGGTCACGAGGATGTTGGCGAAACCGATCGGGATGAGGAACTTCCACGCGAGCGCCTGGAGCTGGTCTTCTCGCAGGCGTGGGTACGTGAAGCGCACCCAGAACATGAGGAAGGCCACGAGCATGAGCTTCGCAAACAGCACGAACGGTCCGAGGATGTTCGCCCAGTCACCGTCGACGCCCGGGATCGACCAGCCACCGAGGAACAACGTGGCCGCAAGCGCCGCGAACCCGAACGCTGTGCCGAACTCGCCGATGAAGAAGAAGAGGAAACGAAAGCCCGTGTACTCGACCATGTATCCGGATACGAGCTCGCTCTCGGCGACGGGCATGTCGAACGGGGTCTGGGTGAGCTCGGCTTGCGCGGCCACGAGGAACAGGGCGAAGCCCACGAACTGGGTGAGGATGAACGGGTTCCCGATGAAGTCCCAGCCGAAGATCTCGCCGTTCTGCTGCGAGAACACGATGCCCTGCAAGCTCATCGTGCCCGCCTGAATGACCACACCGACGACGGCGAGCAGCAACGGCAGCTCGTAGGCAATGAGCTGCGCGGCCGCGCGCAGTGCGCCGAGCAACGCGAACTTGTTGGCACTCGCCCACCCGGCCATCAACACGCCGATGACCGAGAGGCTCGACACTGCCAGCGCGTAGAACACGCCGACGTCGAGGTTCTTCACCACGAGGTCGGGCCCCATCGGGATCACCGCGAACACGAGGAACGTAGAGAGCACGACCACAGCCGGCGCGGCGGCGAACACCCGCCGGTCGGCCTTCGCGGGCATCACGTCTTCCTTCTGGAGGAACTTGAGGCCGTCGCCCACGAGCTGGTACCAGCCGTGGAAACCACCGGGGTCCATCGGACCGAGCCGGCTCTGCATGTGGCTCATGATCTTGAGCAGGAACACGTACCCGAGGATCAGCGCGCCGGCCGGGATGATCGCGAGCACGACGAGCGTCTTGATCGCCATCGTGGTGCCCCAGCCCAATTCCAAAGCGAATGGAGAGAGGGAGGCGATCATCGGTCGATGTCCCCGAGAATGAAGTACAGGCTCGCGAGGATCGTGATCACGTCGGGCACGTACACACCCTGCAACAACCACGGCAGGATCGACACGTTGCTGAACGACGCGGAGCGGATCTTCACGCGGAACGGGCCGGTCGCGCCCTTCGAGATCACGTAGTACGCCATCTGGCCGAGCGGGTTCTCGGTCTCGACCCAGACCTCGCCCTCAGGCACCTTGATGATGCGCGGCACCTTGGCCATGATCGGACCGGACGGCATGCCTTCGAGACACTGGAGCACCATTCGCGCCGACTCGCGTGTCTCCTGGAGCCGCACCCAGTAACGCGCGTACGAGTCGCCGTCGGTGTGCGTCCACACCTTGAAGTCGAGCTCCGGGTACACGAGATACGGCTTGCCATCGCGCCGCAGGTCCCAGTCGACACCCGACGCGCGGATGTTGGATCCCGAGACGCCGTACGAGGTGCCAACGTCGCCGGGGATGATGCCGATGCCCTTCGTGCGCGCGCCGAAGATCTCGTTGCCGAGCACGAGGTCTTCGAACTGGTCACACGCGTCGAGAACGATCTTCATCGTGGCGCGGGTCTCGGCGATCCAGCCCCAGGGCACGTCGTCCTTGAGGCCACCGATGCGGTTGAAGTTGGGATGGAACCGCCCGCCGGTCGCCGCCTCGATCAGGTTCAGCACGTGCTCGCGATCTCGGAAGCCATAGAACGCGGGCGTGAGCGCGCCGACCTGGAGGCCCATCTCGCCGAGGAACAACAGGAACGTGGCGATGCGCGAGAGCTCGGTCAGCGTGGTGCGGATCCACTGCGCACGCGGCGGCGCCTCCACACCCATGAGCTTCTCGGCCGCGTCCATGAACGGGACTTCGTTGGCGAAGCTCGAGAGCCAGTCGATCCGGTTGATGAGCGTGGTGACCTGTGGGTACGTGCGGAACTCGGTGAGCTTCTCGTAGCCGCGGTGCATGTACCCGATCACCGGGTCGGCGGCGAGCACACGCTCGCCGTCGAGCCGCACCACGAGGCGCAGCGTTCCGTGGGTGGCCGGGTGCTGCGGGCCGAGGTTCAGGATCATGTCGCCGGTGTCGAGCTCGACATTCATCTGGGCATCAGCCAGATGACGAAGCGCACCCGGATCGAGCTGGATGTCAGTCATCAGGCATCACCGCCCGCAGCGGCTGTCGCTTCGGCCGCCTCGGCCGCTTCGGCGGGTTCTTCCGGCTCGCCGGGCATGGGCTCCACGTCGACGAGGCCGGGCCACGGCTTCACGACGCGCGCGAGCAGCGCGAAGTCTTTGCGCAGCGGGTGCCCTTCGAACTCGAATGGCAGGAAGAGATGGCGCAGGTTGGGATGGCCATCGAACGTGATGCCATACATCTCCCAGCACTCACGCTCGTGCCAGTCGGCGCCCGGGTACTCCGACACCCACGACTCGACGCGCGGGTCGGCGTCGTCGACATCGGTCTTGAACGTGAGTCCCCAGTGCTTGGTACTCGATTGCACGTGCGCGAACACCTGGAACCGGCCGGCCGACCCGGCCGCGCCGAACGTCATCTCCGTGGGCTGCACCGGCGCCGAGGTATCACCGCCTTCTTCGGTGCCTTCGCGCGGCGCCGGCTGCCAGTCGATGCCGGCGATGAACGAGAGGTAGTCACACGCGAGGTGGCTCTTCGCAACCACGGCGGCCTGCCGCCACTGCGTGTTCGCGACGCGCACCACGAGCCCGCCGAGCGCGTCGGCCGTCTCGATGATGGAGCTGTCGTCGAGTCCACCGTCGCGCAAGAGCGCAAGCAGCTCTTCATGCACCGGATTCGGCTCGGGCGGCGCTTCAACTTCAGTTTCGGGCGCGGCCGCTTCAGCCGCGGCAGCCTCGTCCGGCGCGGCAGCCTCGTCCGGCGCGGCAGCCTCGTCCGGTGCGTCAGGCGCGGGTGTCTCGTCAGCCAACGGAGGCTCCGGTCGGAGCATCGTGCACGGCACCCATCAGCGCGCCGCCACCGAGTGCTTCACCGTTGGGCTGGCCGCGCCAGCGGCGGGCGAGCTCGTCGTTGCCCATCCCCTCGTTCTGGATGCGCTCCTGGAGGAGCACGATGCCCTGCAGCAACGCTTCGGGCCGCGGCGGACATCCGGGGATGTACACGTCGACGGGGATGATCTGATCGACACCCTTGGTGACCGAGTACGAATCCCAGTAGGGGCCGCCGCAGTTGGCGCATGCGCCCATCGAGATCACGTACTTCGGGTCGGGCATCTGCTCGTAGAGCCGCTTGATCGCGGGCGCCATCTTGTCGGTGACCGTGCCGGAGATCACCACGAGGTCGGCCTGGCGCGGGCTTGCGGGGAACGGGATGACGCCGAGGCGCATCATGTCGTAGCGCGGGCTGGCAAGCGCGGCACCCATCTCGATCGCGCAGCACGCGAGCCCCCACTGGAACATCCAGAGCGAGTACTTGCGGCTGTAGTTGAGGAGCCAAGTCAGCGGCTTCGGCAGCTTGCCGTTCTCGACTAAGCCCACCGCAGCACTCCCTCTCCATTGGGTCGTGCTACTGGCCAGCTGTGTGCGGCACGCGTCGCGGTCATGCCCACCGCAGCACTCCCTGCACCATTGGGTCGTGCTACTGGCCAGCTGTGTGCGATACGCATCGCGTTCATGCCCACCGCAGCACTCCCTTTCTCCAGGCGTAGACGAGACCGAGGGCGAGCAAGAGGATGAACACCGTCATCTCGACGACGCCGAAGACCCCAAGCCCGCCAACTGTGGTTCCGTTCACGACCACCGGATCGAGCGAGACGGCCCACGGGAAGATGAACACCGCTTCCACGTCGAACATCAAGAAGAGCAGCGCGTAGATGAAGTAACGAACGTTCGACTGACCCCAGCCGGCGACGGGATCGGAACCGGATTCGTAGGTGACGTACTTCTCCGGCTGCGGTCGGGTGGGACGGATCAGCCGACCGGCGCCGAGCATCGCACCGACCATGAGCAGCGCCGCACCGATGAGGACGGCCACCGCGAGGTAGTTCCGGTAGAACTCCGTCAACCGACTCTCCGCCCTCTCACGCGTTCCCCCGGGCCCTGGACCGCGGCAGCCTATCTGCGGCCGTTCCCGCCACAGCAAATTGTCTCGCTCGTTTCGCGCCGCGGCGCCGGAGGCGCTCGCCAGGGAGCGAACGGTGTGACCGAAACGAGGCGAGGAACCGCAGGAGCGAAGGCAGTGAGCGACCGCGGGAATTTGCGCGACGATCAGGGGGTGACGAGCATCTTGCGGCCCATCCGGGCCCGGAGCGAGCCGCTCACGGCGTTCGTGCTTTCGGGCGGCGCCAACCAGGGCATCGGCCAGGTCGGGATGCTGCGCGCACTGCTCGAGCGGGGGATCGTGCCCGACGTGCTCATCGGCACATCGGCGGGGGCGCTCAACGCCGCGGCCATCGCAACATCGCCGACGATGGAGAAGGTCGACCACCTCGAGAAGACGTGGGTGAGCCTCACGGGCGAGGACGTGTTCCCCGGAGGCACCCTGCGGCGCGCCTGGAACATCCTTCGGCGCGACGACCACCTGATCCCGAACCGGGGGCTTGCCCACGTCATCGAGCGGGCCGAGGTGGCGCCCACCTTCAACGACCTCCAGCTGCCACTGCGAGTCATCACGACCGATCTCATGACCGGCGACGAGATCGTGATCGTCAGTGGCGCGCTCCCGCCGGCGCTGCTCGCAAGCGCGGCGCTGCCAGGGATCTTCCCGCCGGTGCCGCTCAACGGACACATCCTCGTCGACGGTGCCGTCGTGAACCTCGTGCCGATCTCGCATGCGATCTCCGGGCCGATTGATCGGATCTTCGTGCTCGACGTGTCCGATCCGATCAACGACCGCCAGATCCGATCGCCCCTCGACGTGTTGATCCGCGCCTTCGGGATCTCGCGCGACCTCCGGCTCGAGCTCGAGCTCCAGTGGGTGCCGAAAGACATCGAGCTCGTCGTGCTCCCACCACCCGACGACAACCGCGACGTCTTCGACTTCTCCGGCGGTCAGCGCATCGTCGACGAGGCGTACGAACGCGCGTCCGCAGCTCTCGACGACCTCGAGCAGCGCCCCGGGCTTCAACGCCTGCGCCGTTGGTGGAAACGCCGCGCGAGCTAACGCCTGTTCTCGGGTAAGAAACGGGTGCTGGGGCACCGGGTTCTTCCCCGAGAAGGATCAGACCAGCGAGTAGAGCTCCCACTCGTCGGGGACGCCTTTGAGCTCGTGACTCCCGCGGTCTTCGAAGGTGAGGCCGGAGCCGGTGGCGAGGTCCTTCACGGTTCGCGACACCCAGACCTCGCCCGGTCCGGCGAGCGCGGCGACGCGCGAGCCGATGTTCACGCCGATGCCGCCGACGTCGTCGCCCCGCCGTTCCACCTCGCCGGTGTGCACCCCGGCACGAATCTGCAGGCCCAAGCCGTCGAGTGCCTTGCGGATCGCGAACGCACATTCGACGGCGCGTGACGGACCGTCGAGCGTCGCGAGCACACCGTCGCCGGTGGTCTTCACCACTCTCCCGCCGAATGCCGTGACCTGGTCTACCGAGAGCGCGTCGTGGCGATCCAACAGCTCGCGCCACGCGCGGTCGCCCACCGATGCAGCCTTCGTGGTGGAGTCGACGATATCGGTGAACAGCACGGTGGCGAGAAAACGTTCGGTGGCGACCTTGGCAGTGGGTTGCTCGCCGGTCAGGAACTCCACGAGCTCGTCGGTGTACCAAGCGCTCGGCCCCTCGTACGTCATGTGGTAGTCGGCGTCGTACTCGACGAAGCGCGCGTTGGGAATGTGCTCCGCGAGGAAGCGGCCCCACGCGACAGGCGTGAGTGGGTCGCGCGTGCTGTGCAAGACCAGCGTGGGCACGGACACGGTCGAAAGGAGTGAGCGAATATCGATGTCGCGGTTGCACTCAAGGATGTGCCGTGCCATTCGCGGCGTGCACGCGCCTCGCTCGTAGCGAGCAAACTGCGCCAACACCTTCGGAGTATCGGGGACGTGCTGGCAGAACGGCAGGAGGGCTCGCCCGGTGCCCCACTCGTCCTCCGTCACAGTGATGAGCAGCTCCACGAGCTCCTTGTCGACGCCTTCCGGATAGTCGGGAGCTGAGAGAAGCCGCGCCATCGTCCCGTATACGGCAAGCGAGGCGACGCGCTCAGGGTACGTGGCCGCGAAGAGGATCGACATCGGACCGCCCTCCGAGATCCCGAACAGCGAAGCGCGGTCCATCTCGGCGGCGTCCATCACGGCGCGGATGTCGTCGATGCGCTCCTCCAGGCTGCCGAACCCGAGGTCGCGGTCGGAGAGGCCCGTGCCGCGCTTGTCGAAGACCACACATCGGGCAACCGCGCCGAGTCGCTCGAGGATCGGGGCGAACGTCGGCACGTCCCACAAGTAGTCGAGGTTCGAGATGAAGCCCGGGACGGCGACGATGTTGGTTGGTCCGTCACCAAACGTCTGGAAAGCGATCCGGAGGTTGCCGGACGTCGTCGCGTACCGGACCTCGTCGGGCGGCTGCACGCCGTCACCGTAACCCTCCACGCCCATGGCGTGTCCCGGTCTGCGCATGATTCGAGGAGGTGGACGATGGCCCAAGCCGCGAGAGATCCCTACGCTGGTCCCATGGCACTGGGTACCGAGTGGGGCAAGCCACTCACGGTCGAGGACGTGTGGCGGATCCCCGACGACGGGCACCGCTACGAACTATGCGACGGCGTGCTGCTCGTGAGCCCGGCACCGCGAGTTCTCCACCAGCTCGCGTCCTCGCGCTTGTTCGTGCCGCTGTTCGAAGCAGTGCAAGGCACCGAGCTTGTAGCGCTGTACGCGCCCGTCGATTGGAAGCTCGACGAGCACAACCTGTTCCAGCCCGACATCATCGTCGTCGCAGCCGCGGATCTCGGCGAGTTGCGCCTCGAGGACGCGCCGCCACTGCTCGCGGTGGAGGTGTTGTCACCGAGTACTCGCGTCGTCGATCAGACACTCAAACGGGCGAAGTACGAAGAAGCCGGCGTGCAGCACTACTGGATCGTCGACCCGACTCGTCCGAGCCTCAACGCGCTCGAACTCGACGAGCGAGGTGTCTACTTCGAACGAGCGGTGATCGAAGGCGACGAGGTGTTCGAGACGACGAACCCCGTGACCGTGCGTATCGTCCCGAGCAAGCTCCTGGCCTGACTGGCGCTTAGAAGAAGGTTGCGTCTCCGGCGAACGTGAGCCAGGTGCCGGGGAGGATGCCGGCGAAGAGGACGGCCGCGACTGCGACGGTGAGGACGATGGCGGTCCAGCTGTCGACCTTGCGGTCTTCGGTGGCTTCGTCGTCCGCCGCGGGTGCCGCAGCTTCCTCGCCGTCGGGCTTGGTGAAGAGCGCGACCGAGATGCGCAGGTAGAAGAAGGCGGCCACAACGGCGGCGAGCACGCCGATGGTGGCGAGCCCGTACTCACCGGCGTCGACGGCCGACGAGAAGATCTCGAGCTTCACCACGAAGCCACCGGTGAGCGGCACGCCGGCTTGGGCGAGCACAAAGAACGCGAGCAACCCACCGACCACCGGGCGGCGCAACGCAAGGCCGCGGTAGTCGTCAAGCGAGTGGTGGTCGTCGCCCTTGCGCGTGGCCACGGTGATCACGGCGAATGCACCGACGGTCATGAACGCGTACACGAGGAGATACAGGAGCGCCGATTGACGACCGCGCGCCGTGTCGGCCTGGATGCCCATGAGGATGTAACCCGCGTGCGCGATCGATGAGTACGCCAGGATGCGCTTCACGTCGGTCTGCACAACAGCCGCGACGCTTCCCACCACGAGTGAGAGTGCGGCGAGTGCCGCGAGCACCGGTCGCCAGTCGTTGCGGTACAGCGGGAAGGCCACGCCCAAGAGGCGCAGCAACGCGGCGAACCCGGCGGCCTTGGTGGCCGACGCCATGAACGCGGTGACGGGTGTGGGCGCGCCTTGGTACACGTCGGGCGTCCACATGTGGAACGGCACCGCCGAGACCTTGAAGCCGATGCCGACCAGCAACAACGCCAGGCCCGCGAGCAGCGTGCCCTGCTCGAACAGCGTGTTCTGGGCGAGAAAGTCGGAGATCCCGGTGATCGATGTGGTGCCGGTGGCGCCGTAGACCAGCGCAACGCCATACAGGAGGACCGCGGACGAGAACGCGCCCAGCACGAAGTACTTGATGCCCGACTCCTGCGACGACAGTCGGCGCCTGTCGAACGCCGCAAGCACGTACAGCGGGATCGACAGCACCTCGAGCGCGACGAACACGACGATCAGGTCGTTGGCCGTGGTCATCGCCACCATGCCCGCGGCTGACAACAACATGAGCGCGTAGTACTCAGGAGCTTCGAGGTTCTCGCGCTCGAGATACGACGCGGCGAGGAACAGTGCCATCGCGGTAGCCGCGACCACGACCACACCGAGGAACACACCGAAGAGGTCGACTCGCACGGAGCCGACGATCGTGGTGAGCGGACCGTTGTCGCGGACGTCGTTCCACTGGAAGCCGAGGAGCGCGCCGGCCGCGCCGACGCCGATGATCGAGACCCAGAGTGAGATCTGGTTGACCGGTCCGCGCTTGCGGAGGATCGCCTTGGCCAGGATCACCACCAGCGCAGCGACCACGAGCGCTATCTCCGGCCCGACGCCGAGGAAGTCGATGTCGGGCGCGGGAATCGTCGCCTGCGCGAGGAAGCTCACTTGGTGGCCGCCTTGGTTGCACAGGACTCACTAGTAAGACCGAGCTTCGCGTGTGACCCGAACGTTGCGGTAGTTCGAGCGGCCTCAGGTTCCTTGTAGTCGCTTCCTGCTTCCACCTGGCAGATGATCTTCTGCACGCTGGGCTCGATGCGGTCGAGGACGGGCTTCGGGTAGAGACCCAGGAACAGCGAGAGTGCGAGCAGCGGCACCACGCACGCGAGCTCACGGAAGTTGATGTCCTTCATCGTCGCGTTGTCGCCCGTCGGTCGACCCATGAACGTGCGCTGGAACACCCACAGCAGATACACGGCGGCGAGCACCACGCCGATCGACGCGACCACCGCGTACGGCTTCTCCGTGATGAACGTGCCGATGAGCGCGAGGAACTCGCCGATGAAACCGGAGAAACCAGGCAGGCCGATCGACGCGAACGCAGCAACGCAGAAGAGCCCGCCGAGCACCGGCATCACCTTCCAGAGCCCGCGGTATGCCGACACCTCGTAGGTGTGGCGGCGGTCGTACAGCATCCCGAGCAGCAGGAAGAGCGCGCCCGTGGTGAGCCCGTGGCTGATCATCGTGAACACGCCACCGTCGAGGCCTTGGGTGGTGAGCGCGAACACACCGAGCACGGCGAAGCCCATGTGCGCGACCGACGAGTACGCCACGATGCGTTTCACGTTGGGTTGCATTGCGGCGACGATCGCTCCGTAGATGATCCCGATGGTGGCGAGCACGAGCAGCACGGGCGCGAAGTCGACCGACGCCTGCGGGAACAGCGGGAGCGAGAACCGCAGGAACCCGTAGATCCCCATCTTGAGGAGCACACCGGCGAGGATCACGGAGCCCGCGGTCGGCGCTTCGGTGTGCGCGTCGGGCAGCCAGGTGTGCAGCGGGAACAGCGGCACCTTCACCGCGAACGCGGCAAAGAACGCGAAGAACAGCACTGCGGCGACGGTGGGATCGAGACCGTTCGGAGCCCACGCCGTGAGCACGCCGAGGTCGAACGTGAGTGTTCCGGTGGCGTCGGAGTGCAAGAACGCGAGCGTGAGCAGGCCAACGAGCAGGAACGCAGAGCCGGCCATCGTGAAGATGAAGAACTTCAGGGCGGCATACGTGCGCCGCCCGTGGCCCCAGCCGAGGATGAGGAAGTACATCGGCACGAGCACGAACTCGAAGAACACGAAGAACACGATGAGGTCGAGCGAGAGGAACACGCCCATGAGCGCGGCCTCGAGCGCCAGCATCCAGACGAAGAACGCCTTCGTGCGCTCGGTGATCGACGCCGACGCGAGCAAGGCGATCGGGAACAGCAGCGCGTTCAGCGCCACGACGAACAGGCTGATGCCGTCGACGCCGACCTTGTAGTGCACGCCGAGATTGGAGATCCAGCTCTCACTCTCGACGAACTGGTAGCCCGCCCTGGTCTCGAAGTTGCACAGCAACCAGATCGCCAACGCGAGGGTGGCGATCGAGAACAGGTAGCCGACGATCCGCACGTACTCCGGGCGGCGGTTCGGCAGGATGGCGATCACCAACGCACCGAGCGCTGGCGTGACGATGAGCGCGCTGAGGATCGGAAAGTCGGACATCAGCGGCCCACGTAGAGGAGGAAGAAGAGGAGCAGACCGACCATGCCGATGACGATCCACAGCGCGTAGGTGCGCACGCGGCCGGTCTGAACCTTGCGCAGGCCGAGCGCGCCACGCTGCACGAGCGCGCCCACTCCGTTGACTGCGCCGTCGACGCCGCGCACGTCGAACGTGTCACTCAGCCAGGTCGCGGCTCGCTTCAGCGGTCCGCCCACAAGCCGACTGACGCCCTCGTCGAAGTAGTAGGCGTTGCCGAACACCCGGCCGAGCGGGCCGAGGCGCGCGACCACCGGGTCCTGGTCGGGTGCATCGAGCCCGCGCCGGTAGAGCTTGATGGCGAGCCCGATGCCGATGAGCGCCACGAGCACCGACGCGCCCGCGAGCGCGAGGCCCTTGGCGAAGCTCGGCGTGTGGATCTCGGGCACGTCTTCGAAGACCGGGTGCAGCCACTCGACGAGGAACTCGAGCCCCTTCAACGGGATGCTCAGGAATCCACCGACCATCGCCAACCCCGCCAACAACAACACCGGCATCGCCATCGTCGGCGGCGCTTCGTGCGGCGGATGGTCTTCCGAAACTTTGACGGCACGCACTGGCTCGCCAAACGCGACCGTCGGCTCCTCGGGGTCCCATTCGAGCTCGGGCTCCGCGTCGTCGGCGCCGCCGCTGACGACAGGTACGGCCTTCCAACGCTCGTTGCCGAGGAACACGAGGAAGATGAGGCGCGTCATGTAGAAGCCGGTGAGCAGCGCGGCGAGCACGCCGAACACCCACACGCCGTACTCCTCGACGAGGAACGCCTTGGTGAGGATCTCGTCCTTCGACCAGAAACCCGAGAATGGCGGGACGCCCGCAATCGCCAGCCACGCGATCACCATCGACAGCGCCGTGATCGGGAGCAGCTTGCGGAACCCGCCCATGATCCGCATGTCCTGGTTGTCGCCGTTGCCGTGGATCACCGAACCTGCGCCGAGGAACAACGTGGCCTTGAAGAACGCGTGGGTGACCACGTGGAAGATGGCCGCGGAGTACGCGCCAACGCCGAGCGCGAGGAACATGAAGCCGATCTGACTGATCGTGGAGTAAGCGAGCACACGTTTGATGTCGGGCTGCACGATCGCCACGGTCGCGGCAAGGAGCGCAGTGCCGGCACCGACCCAGGCGACGACGGTCATGGCGTCGGGACTGGCCTCGAAGTACGGATGAGCGCGGGCGATGATGAACACGCCCGCGGTCACCATCGTGGCGGCGTGGATGAGCGCCGACACCGGCGTTGGGCCTTCCATCGCATCGGGGAGCCAGAAGTGCAGCGGGAACTGCGCGCTCTTCCCCACCGCGCCCAACAAGAGGAGGAGCGCGATCACGGTGGCGGTGCCGCTCGCCAGCCCACTGGCCGCGCCGAGCGCCGAGTAGTCGAGCGATCCGACCTCCGAGAAGATCAGGAACATCGCGATCATGAACCCGAGGTCGCCGATGCGCGTGGTGATGAACGCCTTCTTGCCCGCCAACGCTGCGCCGCGCCGCTCGAACCAGAACGAGATGAGGAGGTACGAGCACAGCCCCACGCCTTCCCATCCGAGGAAGGTGACGAGGAAGCTCGAGCCGAGCACGAGGATCAGCATCGAGGCGCAGAACAGGTTCATGTAGGCGAAGAACCGGGAGAAGCGCTCGTCGCCGTGCATGTAGCCGACGGCAAACACGTGGATCAGCGTGCCGACGCCGGTGACGAAGAGGATGAAGGTGACTGACAACGGGTCGACGAGGAAGCCCATGTCGACGTGCAGGCCGCCCGACGGCAGCCAGGTGAAGATCGTGGTCACGTGCGAACGTTCGTGAGCGGGAAGGTCGTGGAGCGCGAAGAACGTTACGAGCGACCAGACGAAGGCGAGCGCCATCGTGCCGCTGGCCAACCATCCGGCCTTCGGTTCGCCGATGCGCTTGCCCGCGAGCAGCAGCACTCCCGCGCCGAGGAGCGGCAGCAGTGGCACGAGCCACACGAGGTCGAGCAGATCGCGCGCCATCAGCCTTTGAGCACGTCGAGGTCGTCGGCGGTCGCGCCGCTCCGGCGGCGGAAGATCGCCACGATGATCGCCAGGCCAACGGCAACTTCCGCCGCGGCCACCGCGAGGGTGAAGAACACCAGCACCTGGCCGGTGACGTCGTCAAGCATCTTGGCGAACGTCACGAACGTGAGGTTCACCGCGTTCAGCATGAGCTCCACGCACATGAACATCACGAGCACGTTGCGTCGGACCAAGAGCCCCACCGCGCCGATCGTGAAGAGCAGCGCAGCGAGAATCAGGTAGTAGCTGCCGGTGATCTCCAGCGCGATCACGAGGTCCCCTCGCTCGTCTCGGCATCGGCTTCCGGACGTTCTCCCGAACCACTCCCTGGTCGCGCTCGCTCCGCAGCTGGGATACCCGGCCCGGGATCCTCTGGACGCTCGCCGCTCCGGCGCGCCAAGACGATGGCGCCGATCACGGCGACCACGAGCAACGCGGCGGTGAGCTGGAACGGCCACAGGAAGTCGGTGAAGAGCACGCGGGCGACGCGTTCGATGTTGTTGCCCGGATCGGTTCCGGTGTCCATCAGGCCGTGGATCGGCACGCCGTGCGCGGTCTGCGCGCCGGTCGCCCACTCGTGCCCGGCGAGCACCAGCACCTCGCCCAGCATCAGCACGCCGAGCACGATCGCCGCGGGGCGCTGGAGCTTGATCGGGTCGCTCAGCGTCTCTTCACGGTCGACGCCCAGCAACATGATCACGAACAGGAACAGCACGACGATGGCGCCGGCGTACACGATCACCTGCACCGCGGCCACGAGCTGCGCGCTCTGGAGCAGGAAGAACACGGCCACGCTCAACAGAGTGAGCACGAGCCACAGCGCCGAGTGCACCGGGTTGCGCGACAGCACCACACCGAGTGCACCCGCAAGTGCGGCGGCCGCGAACAGGAAGAAGAGGACGGCCGTCATGCGGACTCCTCGGATGGACGCTGACCCTGCTCGGGCTCACGCACACCGAAGCCGAGCTCGCCCGACCAACCGACGCGACCTTCGTAGTCCGCGTTGCCCGATGGCGCAGTCGCGCGCATCCACGCGCTCGTGTTGTCGTCCTCGCCACCGAGCCAAAGCTCCCAGGGCTGGCGTTGCGCCCGACCCTTGTCGTCGACGAGCAGCTCCTTGCGCGTGTAGATGGCGTCGTCGCGGTTCGTGAACGAGAACTCGAAGAGCTTGCTCTCGGTGATCGCCTCGGTCGGGCACGCTTCCACGCAGAGGTCGCAGTGGATGCAGCGCAGGTAGTTGATCTCGTACACGAAGCCGTAGCGCTCACCCGGTGAGACCGGCGCGTCGGGCGGGTTGTCGGCCCCGCGCACGTAGATGCAGCGGGCCGGGCACACGCCCGCGCACAGCTCACAGCCGATGCACTTCTCCATCCCGTCCTCGTAGCGGTTGAGGACGTGGCGGCCGTGGAATCGCGGCGGCTTGGCCCGCTTGTGCGCTGGGTAATCGCCGGTGATCTTCGGCTTGAACACCTGCGCGATCGTCACGGCGAAACCACCAAACCGGCCCATCAGGACGCACCTCTCCCAGAACGAGCAAGTGACGCTCCGTTGTAAATAACGCGGTTCAGCGTCACTTGCTCGGTTCGAGAGACTCCCCCGGTCATTTGATTTCCTCGATCTCTTCACGCTTGGGGATGCAGAGATAGAGGATGCCGAGAATGATCGCGGCGCCGACGAGCGCGGCGGCCGCGGTGATGAGCATGTCCACCGTTCCTGCGCCGTCTTCGCGGGCGATGACGAGCACGGCCGTGATCATCGCCCAGACAAACGCCACCTCGATGAGCACCTTCCAACCAAAGTTCATGAGCTGGTCGTAGCGGAGGCGCGGCAGCGACGCTCGCACCCACACCGTGGCGTACAGCAACACGAGCACCTTCACCATGAACCAGACAATGGGCATCACCCACGTGTTGAGCCAGTTGTCGCCCGCAATGCCGAGCCCGGTCAAGCTCGGACCTGACGGGCCGCCGAGGAACAACGTGACCGCGATGGCGCACATCGTGATGAGGTTCATGAACTCGGCAAGGAAGAAGATGGCGAAGCGGATGCCCGTGTACTCCGTGTGGAATCCGCCTACGAGCTCCTGCTCGGCTTCGACGAGATCGAACGGTGGGTGGTTGGTTTCGGCCATAGCCGCGATGAGGAAGATGACGAACGGCACGAACGCAACTTGTGCCCAGTTCCACTGACTGACGATCGATCCGATTCCGTCCCAGGCCTGCCCGTTGACGATCTCGCGCGTCGACAGCGATCCCGATTGGATGAGCACTGCAACGATGGCGAGACCCATCGCTGCTTCGTAGGAGAGGAGCTGCGCCGACGCGCGCACCGAGCCAAGCAACGGGTACTTCGAGCCCGACGCCCACCCGGCGAGCATCACGCCGTAGAGACCGATCCCCGACATGGCCAGCAGGAACAGCACACCGATCGGCGGATCCGCGAGCTGGAGGAGCGTGCGGTGGCCGGCGATCGAGACCACGCCACCGATGGGCACGATCGCAAAAGCGAGGAACGCGGGAAGGATCGCGAGGTACGGCGCGAGCCGGAACACCGGCTTGTCGGCGGTTGCCGGCTCGGACTGCTCCTTGAAGAACAGCTTGATCCCGTCGGCGAGCGTCTGGAGGATGCCGAACGGCCCCGCCCGTTGCGGACCGATCCGGTTCTGCATATCGGCGATCACCTTGCGCATGAACCAGATGTAGAACATCACCGCGACCATCAGCAGCGCGAACACGACGATCGTCTTGACGATGACGATCACCACGATGGTGAGATCGAGGTCGCCGATCAGCAGCGGGTCGCTTGCGAACGCGGAGATCACGTGATCGTCTCCACGCGCACGTCGGTGACGGTGGCCGACACATCGATGAGCTCGGAAGCGCCCGGCCCGGCGCGATTGATCGCGAGGAAGCCGACGCCCTCTGGCGTCGACGGATCCGTGTGCACCGGAAGGTCGAGCGATGCCTTCGGCGAGATCACGCGCACCCGGGTGCCGTCCTCCACGCCGATGCGCTCGCGGTCGCGCCGGTTCACCAAGAGTCTCGCGTCACCACCGGCGAACTTGGCGAGCGACGGTGACGCGGTGACCATTCGATCGTTGCCGTACAGCGTGCGCGCGACCACGAGCCGCAGTGCGTAGGCGTCGATGGGCGCGGCGCTCGGCGCTGGCGCGTCGCCCGACCATGTGTGCAGCGCGACAGCAGGCTGCGGCGGCGTGGACGGGGCGCCTTCGCCGTCGTCCTCGGCCGCGCTGCGGATCGGCTCCCACGATTGGCCCGCCGCGGGACGGTCGGGGCCGAAGGTGAGCTCGTCGAGGTGGTCGGCGACCGGGAGCACGACGCCGTCACGGGCGCGCCGCAGGAGCGACGCGTCGACGCCGATGAACGCGGGGGCGACGCGCGCGATCTCGTCCTGCACTTCCTCGACGGTCTCGAGGTTCCACTCGGAGCCGAGGCGCGCCGCGAGCTCCGCCGCGATTCGCCAGCCTTCCAAGGCCTGACCCTCGGAGGTCACCTTGCGCCCGAGCCGCATCACGCGCCCTTCGAGGTTCGTGGTGGTGCCGGCCTGCTCGCCCCACACCGTGGTGGGCAGGAAGACGTCGGCGCTCTCGGCGGCATCGTCGGGGAAGGCTCCAACACAGACGACGCGCTCCACCGCGGCGATCGCGTCGCGCACGAGCGTGCGGTCGGGGAAGTCGGTCACCGGATCGCAGCCGACGAAGACCAAAGCCTTGATGTGTCCAGCCTTCGCGGCGTCGAAGATGCCGGCCGAGTCGAGGCCCATCTCGTCGGGTACCCCGCCCCACGCGGCGGCCACGTGTTCGCGACCCGCTTCGAGCGTGACGCGCCCGGGGAGAAAGCCGGGCGCGAGCCCAAGATCAAGCGCGCCATGCACGTTGGCGCGCCACAGGGCCGAGAGGAAGCGCACGCCGGGGAGCGCGGCAAGGCGCGCCGCGGCGTACACCGTGGCGTCGGCTGTCTCGGCGACCGACCCGCGACCGATGACCACGACGACCGGCCCGTCGCCTGCGATCCCTTCGAGCGCGGCGGTCACCTGCGCGACCGCTTCGTCGATGACGCCGGGGAGGTGGCGCACGACGGTGGTGGCGTAAGGCGTGAGTCCGTGATCGCGCGCGGCAACGTCGATCAGTGGAACTCCGAGGTCGACTGCGGCGCGCCGGACCCGGAGAGAAAGGACGGGGAGCTCTTCTTTGAGGTCGGGCCCCAGCAGCACGATGGCGCGCGCTCGGTCAAGATCGGCGATGGTCGCCCGGGGCATGCCCAGGACCATCGATGCGGGCAGGCCGTCGCCGAGCTGCGCGTCGACGTTGTCGGTGCGCAGCACACCCTTGGCGAAGCGCGCCCAGGCGTACGCGTCTTCGTTCGTGCCCCGCGCGCCACCGATCACGCCGATTGCACTTGGGCCATGCTCGTCGCGCACGCGGCGCAGCGCGGTCGCCGCGGCGTCGAGCGCCTCCGGCCACGACGTGACGGCGAGCTCGGTGCCGCGCCGCACGCCGGGAGCACGCACGCGCGTTTCGGAGTGGACCCACTCGTATCCGTAGCGGCCCTTGTCGCACAGCCAGCCGTGGTTCACCGGCTCCGAGTCGACGCCGAGCAGTCGCACGAGGCGGTTCGAGGTGGACTCGAGCGCGCCACGACACCCGACCGCGCACGCCTGACACGACGTCTCGACCGATTCGAGGTCCCATGGGCGGGCGCGGAACCGGTAGGCGCTCGCGGTGAGCGCACCCACCGGGCAGATCTGGACGGTGTTGCCGGAGAAGTACGAGGTGAACGGCTCGTCGGGGTAGGTGATCACCTCGGTCGTGCCGCCGCGACCACCGAAGTCGATGAGTGGGTCACCTGCGATCTCCGCGGCAAAGCGAGTGCACCGGCCGCATTGGATGCACCGCTCGCGGTCGAGCATCACAAGGTCGCTGATCGGGATCGGCTTCTCGAAGTGACGCTTCTCCTCGACGAAGCGAGATTCGCCCGGACCGAACGCGAGGGTCTGGTCCTGAAGGGGGCACTCACCACCTCGGTCGCACACCGGGCAGTCGAGCGGGTGATTGATGAGCAGGAACTCGAGGATCCCGTCTTGGACGCTCTTGACGTTGTCGGTGGTCGTGTGCACGACCATCCCGTCGACGACCGGGGTGGCGC
Source organism: Bifidobacterium breve (assembly GCA_945889545.1). Lineage (GTDB taxonomy): Bacteria > Actinomycetota > Acidimicrobiia > IMCC26256 > PALSA-555 > SHVJ01. The sequence goes on from CAMDCC010000001.1 coordinate 32,182, forward strand.
AGCTGATCTGGAAGCCGCGCATGCCCTCCACTTCGACGAGGCACATGCGGCACATGCCGACCGGCTTCATGCGCTCGTGCCAGCAGAAGCGCGGGATGTACGTACCGTGGTCCTGCGCGGCTTTGATGAGCAACTCGCCGCGGCGAACTTGCACGACCTTGTCGTCGATCGTGATCGACACGATCTCCTGATCACCCGCAACCGGGATCGAATACCGATGATCCGACGGCCACTGGCTCATGGGTACCGACTTCATTGCGCCGCTGCTCATGCCGGTGTCACCTGGAGGGTCTTGCGCCGGGCTTCGTCGGCGGTGAGGCGGGCGCGGATCTCGTCGCCCCAGTACTTGTTGAGGCTCACGGTGGGGCTCATCGTGCTCGGGCCGAGCTGGCAGATCGTCGTCTGACCGGGCGGCCAAGAAAGCCCGGGCGCGAGGTTGTTGCCGAACCCGAGCAAGAGGTCGAGGTCTTCGGCGCGACCGAGACCGTTGGCCATCCGGTAGAGCACCTTCTCCAACCAGCCAGAACCCTCGCGGCACGGCGTGCACTTGCCGCACGACTCGTGCGCGAAGAACTTGGCGATGCGCCACGCGATGAGCACGGGGTCGACGGTCTCGTCGAACACCATGATCGCCCCGGATCCGAGCATCGTTCCGAGCTCGGTGGCGCGGTCCATGTCGAGCGGTTCGTCGAGATGCTCCGGAAGCAGCCACGGCGATGATGCGCCGCCGGGAATGAAGAACTTCAACTGCTTGCCACCCTTGACCCCGCCGGCAAGACCTTCGATGAGCTCACGGAACGTGGTGCCCAGCTCAACCTCGTAGTTGCCAGGGCGCTCGACGTTGCCCGACACCGAGAAGATGCGCGTGCCCAGCGACTTGCCCACGCCCATACCGGCGTACCACTCGCCGCTGTTGTTCACGATCTGGGTGACGGCCGACATCGTCTCGACGTTGTTCACGATCGTGGGTGCGGCATACAAACCCTGCACCGCGGGGAACGGTGGCTTGATGCGCGGCATCGCGCGCTCACCTTCGAGACTGGAGAGCAGACCGGTCTCGTCGCCGGCGATGTAGCAGCCGGCACCGCGATGCACGATCAGCTCGAGATCGAAGCCCGAGCCGAGGATGTTCTTCCCGAGGAAGCCATTCGCGTAGGCGTCCTCGACGGCGGCTTGGAGCCGCTCGGCACCCAGCGCGAACTCGCCCCGCAAGTAGATGAACGCGTGGTGTGCCTGAATGGCATACGCAGTGATGATCGAGCCTTCGACGATCTGGTGCGGGTCACGCTCGATGAGCATGTGGTCTTTGAACGTGGCCGGCTCGCCCTCGTCGGCGTTGACGGCCAAGTAGCGGGGGAAGATGTCGGGCGGGAGGAACGACCACTTCTGACCCGTCCCGAAACCTGCGCCGCCGCGGCCCCGCAATCCCGACTTCTGCACCTCTTCGACCAGCGCGGCGGGTTCCATCTTGAGCGCCTTTTCGAGCGCGCCGTACGCGTTGTTGTGCTCGCGCGCGGCGGCGTACTCCCACGAGTCCTCGGTGCGCTCCCGGAGGAACTTCGTGATGACGAGCGTCTCCTTCACGGCCATCAGGGAGCCTTCGATCCGGCGATGACCGGTGAGCCCGAGATCGTGCGCGCCACCAGCGCGCCCGACTTGTACTGCTCGATGACGTCGACGGCGGCCTCACTCGTGACCGGTCCGTGGAACTCGTAGTTGACCTGCATCACCGGCGCGAGATCGCACGCGGCGACGCACTCCACTTCTTCGACGTGCACGTCCTCGTCGTCGGCGTACCGGGCCCGCAGCGAATCGACGAGCGCAGGGCCTCCGTTGACGAGACACGACACGTTGGTGCACACCGACACCACGAGGTTGCCGATGGGCGCGCGCTTGAACATCGTGTAGAAGGAGCACGTTCCGAGCACGAGCGCGGGTGTGAGCCCGAGCAGCTCGGCGATGTCCTTCATCGCCTCGCCGGTCACGTACCCGTCGCGGTCCTGCGCCATATGCAGCAATGGCAGCAGCGCCGACTTGGAGTGCGGGTACCGCGCCACGATCTCTTCCGCGCGCCGGCGCTCGGTGTCCGAAAAGCTCATCGGTCCACCTCGCCCATGACGGGGTCGATGCTCGAGATGATTGCGACCGCGTCGGCGACCATCGAACCGGGCACCATCGCGTCCATCGTCTGGAGGTTGTAGAAGGACGGCCCGCGAATGTGCATGCGCACCGGCTTCCCCGTGCCGTCGGATGCCAGGTAGCAACCGATCTCACCACGCGGCGACTCGATCGCCACGTACGTCTCGCCCGCCGGCACGCGGAACCCTTCGGTGAACAGCTTGAAGTGGTGGATGAGTGCTTCCATCGACTCGTCGATCCGGGCACGCGGCGGTGGCGTGATCTTTCGGTCCTGGATGCGGTAGTCGCCGGCAGGCATTCGCTCCACGCACTGGCGAATGATCTTGAGCGACTCGCGGATCTCGTGCAGCCGGATGAGGTACCGGTCGTAGCAGTCGCCGTTCTGCGTGTAGATCACATCGAAGTCGACCTCGTCGTAGGCGAGGTACGGCTGCGCCTTGCGCAAGTCCCACGCGAAGCCCGTCGACCGCAGGATCGGGCCCGATGCGCCGAGCGCAAGCGCTTGGTCGGTCGTGATCGGACCGACGCCGACCAGGCGCTCCAGCCAGATCGGGTTCTCGCTCAACAGGTCTTCGTAGTCGCGCATGCCCTTCTCGACGAGGTCACACAGGTCGAGGGTCGCTTGCTCCCAGCCGTCGGGCATGTCGGCCGCGACCCCGCCGGGACGGATGAAGTTGTGGTTCATCCGGAGACCGGTGACCGTCTCCTTGTAACGAAGCACCTCTTCGCGCTCGCGCCAGCCGTAGATCATCATCGAGAGCGCGCCGATGTCCATGCCGTTCGTGGCTTGGAACAGGAGGTGCGACTCCAGGCGAGAGATCTCGCAGAGCAGCGTGCGCATCCATGTTGCTCGCGGCGGAAGCTCCAGGTCGAGGAGCCGCTCGACGGCGAGCGCAAACACCGTCTCGTTCGACAGTGGCGCGAGGTAGTCCATGCGCGTGACGTTGGTGCCGCCCTGGACGTACGTGAGCTCTTCGCCGGTCTTCTCCATCCCCGTGTGGAGGTAACCGATGACGGGCTTCACGCGCAGCACGGTCTCACCGTCGAGCTCCATCATCACGCGCAGCACACCGTGCGTGGATGGGTGCTGCGGACCCATGTTGACGATCATCGTCTGGTCGTCTTCGGGCCAGAGTCCGCCGGTGAGCACCATCTCGCGCTCGACGTGACGCATCTCCTGCGCGCCCTCGTCGGTCTGGCGCTCGAGGCGCGCGCTCTCGGCCGGCGGGAGCCCCGTGACCGTGCGTTCAGTCACCTGTATTGCCTCGCTCGCTGCCCGCGCGGATGCCGGTCTGCAGGCAACCGCTCGCTCGGTCGGCGCGGAGTGCGCCACAAACGTCTCATCGCGGTGTTCCAGTGCCCTTGAACGCGACCGGTACGCGGGCGGGAGCGTCGTCCTTGCGGAGCGGGTGACCCACCCAGTCGTCGGGCATCAAGATCCGCGTGAGTTCGGGGTGGCCGTCGAACGTGATGCCGAACAGGTCGTACGACTCGCGCTCCCCGAAGCTGATGCCGGGGTAGAGGTCGGTGATGCTCGGCACGGTCGGATCGTCGAGCGGGACCTCGCAGATCGTGCGAATGCGCCGGTTCCTCGGGTGCGACAGGAAGTTGGCCACCACTTCGAACCGCTCGGGAGTGACCCCCTCAACGGCGAGCCGTACCTCGTCACCGAGATGGTCGACCACCGTGACGTCGAGGCACTGGGTGAAGCGTTGCTCATCACGAAGGAAAGCGGCCATGCCGTGCCACTCCCCACGGTCCACGTAGACCACAGCCTGCCCATGGGAGTCATGGAAAACCGCGGTTGGAAACCTCTCTCTACACGCTTCTACGACCTCATCCTCTGCATGGGTCGCGTTGGGTGTCTCAGGCTCCTTGTGAATTTCTTCACTAGGGATCACGTCGTCGGGCACCGGAAGTCCTGTCCGTCTGTCCGCTTACGCCGACCGCGTCGGAACGGCCACCGGGGTGCCGTCGAGCTGCTCGATCTGGATGCCCGCACCGCGTTCGTCGCCCCGCCGCTTCATGAGCTCGCCGGTTCGGATCTGCTCGTGCAGCGTGAGGATGCCGTGCATCAGAGTTTCGGGACCTGGCGGGCAACCCGGCACGTACACATCGACGGGCACGATCTGGTCGACGCCCTGCACGAGCGCGTAGTTGTTGAACATCCCGCCGGTGCTCGCGCACACACCCATGGAGATCACCCACTTGGGCTCGACCATCTGGTCGTAGACCTGGCGGAGCACGGGCGCCATCTTCTGGCTCACACGACCGGCGACGACCATGAGATCCGCTTGACGCGGGCTGGCCCGGAACACCTCCATGCCGTAGCGCGCGAGGTCGTAGTGCGCGGCACCCGTCGCCATCATCTCCATCGCGCAGCACGCGAGGCCGAAGGTCGCGGGCCACACGGAGTTGCGGCGCGCCCACTTCACGAGATCCTCGAGTCGCACGGTGAGGAAGTTGTGGGGAATCTGCTCCATCAAGCCCCCACCTGAAGACGCGCCGCCCGGCGCCATCACGCGACCTTCTGCATTACGCGACCTTCTTGCTCGCGTCGTCGACCACATTCGGCTCGAGACCGTCGCGGCCTGGCGTGCCCGTGGCGTGCAGCACGCGCCCGTACACGCGGTTGGCGACCTTGCGCGCGGGGCCCCAGTCGAGCGCGCCGGTCGACAACAGATAGCCGAACGGCACGAGGAGCACGATGAGGAAGACGCCCATCGCCACGAGCCCGTAGGTACCGAGATCGCGCAAGATCGTGGTGAACGGATACAAGAAGATGATCTCGACGTCGAGCACGATGAACGCCATCGCGACCAAATAGAACTTCACCGGGAAGCGCTCGACTGGCTCGTACTCGGGCACGATCCCGCACTCGTACGGCGCCTGCTTCGCCGACGTCGGTCGGCGGGGGCCAAGTCGGGTGGACGCCGCGAACGAGAGCGCTACGAAGAGCACGACCAGCACGACCATCGCCAAGATCGGCAGGTACTGCTGCACGAATGTCCTCGACTCCCCTGTAGTGCCCCGCTTCGCCGGGGCGCAGGCTATCCGAGGTGCCGCTACGGCTCCGGAGCGATGGCGACGAGCTTGGCAACCACTTTGTATGCCGCCTCGGCGGGACCGAGCTCGTCGGGGCGCAGGAGGTTGGCCATGATCCGCAGCACCCACTCCATCAGGCTGCGGCTCTTGAAGCCGACCCGGGTGAGCTCACGCATGACCGCTGGGTTGCCGATGGCCCGCACGAAGGCGCGCGCCACCTTGAAGTAGAGGGCGTATTCGGCGTCGAGACGCGCCTCGTAGCCGCGCAGCGCGAGCCCGTCGCCGGTCGTCAGCGCCTCGCCCACAGCGTCGGCGGCGAAACGTCCGGTCTCGTACGCGACGGAGATGCCTTCGCCGTTGAACGGGTTCACCGAACCGGCCGCGTCACCCACGCAGAGCCACGTTGGCCCGACCTTGGGTCGCACCGACAACCCGGTGGGCAGCTTGCCGCCGGTGGGAGGACCGCACGCATTCTCGGGTGTGAGCTCCCACGATGCCGGCGCGGTCGCGCAGAACGCGTCCATGAGGTGCGAGGTGTTGATCTGCTTGAAGCCCGTGAACGTGTCGAGGAGACCGACACCCACGTTCACCGTGCCGTCGCCCACCGGGAACAGCCAGCCGTACCCAGGGAGGTTGGCGCCGTTGCGATCGTGCAGGTCGAGGTGACTTTCGATCCACGGCTCGTCGTGGCGCGGGCTCTTGAAGTAGCCGCGCAGGGCCATGCCCATCGGGTACGACCGATCACGGGCGGTGCCGAGCGCGCGGCCAAACCGTGAGTTGGCCCCGTCGGCCACGATCACGTAGCGAGCGCGCACCGACTCGTCGGCTCCACTCTCCTTGCGGTGAACAAGCGCGCCGGTGACGAGCCCGCCCTCCACGATCGGCTCGACGGCTTCGGCCGCGGGCCAGAGCGTGGCTCCCGCCTTCACCGCCTGCTGGGCAACCATCTCGTCGAGGTCGCGGCGGCGCACCACGTAGCCATACGAGGGATACAGGGGATGCTCGGGCCAGGCCAGCTCCAGGGTCACCCCGTGGGCGATGGACCGCAGGCCGTCGAAGCGGAGGTGATCGGCCAGCCGATCGCCGAGGCCCATGGCCTCGAGCTGGTGGACGGCCCGCGGCGTGAGCCCGTCACCGCAGGTCTTCTCGCGGGGAAACCGCTTCTTCTCGACGATGAGCACCCGATGCCCAGCCTCGGCGAGCCAGTACGCCGCGGCGGCACCCGAAGGCCCACCCCCGACCACGAGCACGTCCCAAACCATTGGCTCGCTCACGGGTCCAGTCTCACAGAGCCCCCAACACGACGCGGCACCGGAGGTGCTCGCCAGGGAGCGAGCGTTCACCAGGACGGCGCCCGGTATCCGGGCGCCGAGCGAGCGACCGAGGAGAGGTGAAGCGATCCCCGAACCCCGAATGTGCTGGACCCACAAGTAGCGTGGTAGGAAACGCCCGCGCAGAGGGCCGAACGCGGCGCATTGAGCCCGAATACATCGGGGAGGGACACCGGCGACATGCCCAACCTGCTGCCCGACTGGTCGCTCGACTTGGGGGACCTGGGCGTATTCGATGTGCGAGCCGCCGGACGCATGATCTGGTTCAGCCTCCTGCTGATCTACGGCATC
>CAMDCC010000002.1 GCA_945889545.1 Bifidobacterium breve
ACCGAGGCGACTCCTGTCGGTACGGCGCGAATCGAAGACTTCCATCGGCTCAGCGTGCGCGGGGCCTCGGTGGATCGGCAGACTCGGATGGTGGATCTTGGGTTTCGCGCGAACGCGAAGCGCCCGGCGTTACTTCGGCTGTGGGGTGATGCGCAGGTAGGGCTTCAGTGTCTTGTAGCCGGGGAAGCGCTTCTCGGCGTCTTCGTTGTTCACTGCGGTGGTGATGATGACGTCGTCGCCTTGCTTCCAGTCGGCTGGTGTGGCGACTTGGTGGTTGGCGTTGAGCTGGAGTGAGTCGATGACGCGCAGGATCTCGTCGAAGTTACGGCCAGTGGTCATCGGGTAGGTGAGGATCATCCGGACCTTCTTGTCGGGCGCGATCACGTACACGTTGCGCACCGTCTGGTTGTCGGCCGGTGTCCGCTCCTTGGGATCGCCGCTCACGCCCCCGGGCAGCATGTCGTAGAGCTGCGACACCTTGAAGTCGTTGTCGCCGATGATCGGGTAGTTGGGCGCCGTGCCCTGGGTCTCCTCGATGTCCTTGGCCCACGCGTCGTGGTCGGTGGTGGCGTCGACGGACAGGCCCATCACTTTCACGTTGCGCTTGTCCCACTCGGGCTTGAGCGCAGCGACGCGGCCCAGCTCGGTGGTGCAGACCGGCGTGAAGTCCTTCGGGTGCGAGAACAGCACGCCCCACTTGTCGCCCAGGTACTCGTGGAAGTCGAGGGTGCCCTCAGTGGTCTCTGCAGTGAAGTTCGGTGCTTCGTCGCCCAGGTGGACTGCCATCGTTCTTGCCTCCGTCGAATCCGAGATGAGTGGTGGGTGCCCGCACCTACGCTGCGAGGAGCCGCAGCCTAGACACGCGTTGGGGGCAAACACCAGTGACGAGGTCGGGATTCCCGACGAGAGGAATGCTGCGGCGCCTCGCGATCGACGTGACACCGCTGCGCGCGTCGCGAGACTTTCGCCTGCTGTGGTTCGGCGAGCTCGTCTCGTCGGCGGGGTCTCAGATCGCGTTGGTCGCCGTCTTCGTGCAGGTCTACGCGCTCACGAACTCGGTCGCCGCCGTCGGGCTGGTCGGGCTCGTGCGGCTGGTTCCCTTGGCACTGGCCACATTGCTCGGCGGCCCGATCATCGACACGCGCGACCGCCGACGCCTCCTGCTCATGGCCGAGATGGGCCAACTGTTGTCGTCCGCGGTGTTGATGGTTGGTGCCCTGATGGGGAAGCCGCCGGTGGCGCTCGTGTACGTGGGGGCCGCGCTGGTCTCGGGTTGCGGCGGCTTCGCAGCGTCGATTCGCTCCGCCATCTCCCCGAACCTCGTGTCGAAGCAGCAACTTCCGTCGATGGTGGCGCTGAATCAGCTCATGTTCAACAGCACGATGATCGTCGGTCCCGCGATCGGAGGCTTGGTGATCGACGAGTTCGGTCTCGCGGTTGCGTACGGGCTCGACGTTATGAGCTTCCTCGCGGCTATTGTCAGCTGCTTCCTCATTCGGGCCCAGGTACCGACGCGCGAGTCGGTCGCGGCCGAGGTCGTAGGTGGCTCGTTCGCGAACGGCTGGTCACAGCTCACCGAGGGACTCCGGTTCCTGCGTGGCCAGCGCGTGCTCCAGTCGACGTTCTATGTCGATCTCATTGCCATGATCTTCGGGATGCCGCGCGCGCTGTTCCCGGTGCTCGCGGTCACCCAGTTCGGCGCGTCGAAGGCGACCCAGGGGTCAGTTGTAGGCCTGCTCTTCTCTGCCGTGGCCGTCGGCGCGGTCGTCGCGGCGCTCACGACCGGGTGGGTCCGACACGTTCGGCGTCATGGCCTGGCGGTTCTCTGGGCCGTCGCGATCTGGGGACTCGGCATCGTGCTGTTCGGGCTGTCCGGTGACTCACTTCCATTCGCGCTGGCGAGCCTCGCTCTCGCCGGCGCGGCCGATGTGGTGTCGGCCGTGTTCCGCGGCAGCATCCTGCAGTCCACGGTTCCCGACAACCTCCGAGGTCGCATGTCGTCGGTGCACATCCTCGTGGTGGTCGGGGGGCCGGGCGTCGGTGACGTCGAGGCCGGGCTGGTGGCCGCGGTCTTCAACCCCGTGGCCTCCGTCGTGATTGGCGGCGCGGTGTGCATCGCGGGCGTCGTGCTGTTGGCTCTTGCTGTGCCGGAGTTCGCGCGCTACCGCGCGCCGCACGTGAACGAAGGTGCGGGGTCCTGACATGTGTGGCCGATTCGTCGTTGCGTCTTCTCCACAGCTGCTTGCCGATCAATTCGAGGTCGATGAGGTCGTGGTCGAGTCGCCCGAGCCTCAGTACAACGTGGCTCCGCGCCAGCAGGTGATGGTCGTGCGCCAGCGCGAAGAGTCGCGAGTGCTCTCGCAGCTGCGCTGGGGATTGGTGCCGTCGTGGGCCAAGACCGCGGCGATCGGTGACCGCATGATCAACGCGCGCGCTGAGGGTCTGGCCGACAAGCCGGCGTTCAAGCGCGCGTTCGCCAAGCACCGCTGCATCATCCCGGCCGACGGCTTCTACGAGTGGCAGGTCGTGGCGCCACCGACCACGCCGCCAAGCAAGCCACCGACCAAGCCAAAGGGCCGTCCGAAGAAGCAGCCGGTGTTCATCCACCGACGCGACGGCGAGCCGTTGGCACTCGCAGGCCTGTGGGCGGCGTGGAAGGTGCCCGAGGGTGTCCAGGTAGAGGGTGTGAAAGAAGATGGCTGGCTGCGGTCGTGTGTGATCGTCACCACGACACCGAACGAGCTGCTTGCACCGATCCACAATCGAATGCCGGTGGTGCTGCCGAAATCAGCATGGGCTCGGTGGCTGAATCCTGAAGATCACGACGTCGACGCGTTGGCGGAGCTGCTCGTGCCGCTGCCCAACGACGTGCTCGAGCTGTGGCCCGTGAGCACCCTGGTGAACAAGGCCGTGACGAACGTTCCCGAGCTCGTAAACCCCGTCGGCGAAGTCGTCAGGCACTCCTAGGCTTCGGTGCATGGCTGACCTCGACTACATCAGTTCGATCCGCGACAACGCGTCGGCGCTGGCCGACGCGGCCGAGAGCGCGGGATGCGACGCCAACGTGCCGTCGTGTCCCGAGTGGACCGTCGCGGATCTGTTGGAGCACATGGGGACCGTGCACCGGTGGGCGGCCGCGAACTGCTCCCGTGCGCCATCGGATCAGTTCATGCGCTCGAGCGAGTCCGGCATCACCGCGCCTGCTGACCGCAGTGCGCGTCCGGTATGGGTGCGGGAGGGTGCCGCGCTGTTGACCGACACGTTGGCCGAGCATTCACCGGATGATCCGTGCTGGACGTTTGCGCCGCCGGCCACGGTGAGCTTCTGGAGCAGACGTCAGGCCCATGAGACCGCCATGCACCGGGTCGACGCGCAGCTGGCCGCCGGTCGGGCAGAGCCGATCGACGCGGCGTTGGCGGCCGACGGCATCGACGAGTGGATGTTCCTGGTGTCGAACAGGCCGTGGGCGCGCGAGAAGATCGTCGGTACGGGGGAGACAATTCACCTGCACTCCACCGATGTCGACGGTGAGTGGCTGCTTCGCCTCGCGCCGTCCGGGCTCGAGGTCGAGCGGGTGCACGCTAAGGGCGATGTTGCGGCTCGCGGCACGGCGAGCGACCTGCTCTGCTGGCTCATGGGTCGAGGGCCGTTGGAACAGCTCGAGGTGTTCGGCGACGAGGCGCTGCTCGCGCACTGGCGGGAGATCGCCACCTTCTGACGCCCGCGTGGCTGCCGAGACGACCAGCACGTCCGCTACCGTCGTGTGATGAACATCTGGCTCGGTATTGCCGTCGGAGTGGTGACCGCGCAACTCGCGACGCTCGCCACCACGGTCTATTTCCACCGCGGGCTCACGCACCGCGCCCTCACGGTCCACCCCGCCGCCGCCTTCCCCTTGCGCGTGTTCCTCTGGATCAGCACCGGGATGCGCGCTCGGGAGTGGGTCGCCGTGCATCGCAAACATCACGCCGCGAGCGACACCCCTGCTGATCCGCACAGTCCAATTGTGTTGGGCTTCTGGCGCGTGCAGCTCGCGAATGCGGCGCTCTACCGCCGAGTGGCGCGCGACGGCGAGACCGTCGACAAGTACGCGCGCGACCTTCCGCCCGACCGATTCGACCGCTGGTTCTTCGACCGCGCATTTCTGGGGCTTGGGGTTGGCATCGCGATCGCCTGCCTGGTGTTCGGATGGAAGACCGGGCTTGTGGTCTCGGTGGTCCACGCAGTCACATATCTCATGATTTCAGGCGCGATCAACGCGGTCGGGCACACGTACGGAAGTCGACCGCACGACAACTTGGCCACGAACGGTCGCGTGCTTGCACTTCTCACCTTGGGCGAGGGGTTGCACAACAACCACCACAACGCACCCACCTCTGCGCGGTTCTCCGAGCGGTTCGGTGAGATCGACTTCGGCTGGTGGACCGTGCGACTCCTCGTCGCAGTGCGGCTCGTGAAGATCCGTCAGTTCAGCCGCGACACCGTCAACGCATAACTAGCGCGGCGCAGCTACTTGGCATTGGGCGCGAGCGCCCGAACCACCTCGCGTACGTCTTCGCCAGTTCCGAGGATCGCGGGCGCGGGCGTGGTGACGCCGTTCGCCACGAAGCGGGCGAGATGCTCGCGGATTTCATCTGCGGTGCCGTGCACGATGATCTGATCGATGAGCTCGTCGGGGATCGCTTCGGTGGCGGCAGCCCGATCGCCGGCCTTCCACGCGTCCCACATCGGTGCGAGCATCGAGCCGCGTCCGAGCCACTCGTGGAACTGCGCGTACACCGGCACGTTCAGGTACGCCGCGATCGAGCGCCGGCCTACGAAGCGAACAAGGTCGCGGTCGGTGGTGGCGAGCACGAAGATGCGGGCAACGATCTCCTTGCCTTCGCCGACGTGCGGAACCACCGTCTTCACATCCTCGGCCGAGAGCCAGTTGATGATGGCGCCGTCGCCCTCGCGTCCGGCGAGGCGCAACATCCCGGGCCGCAGCGCGGCCACGAGAATGGGTGGCATCTGTTCAACGGCGGCACCGAGCCGGAAGCCCTTGACCGCGAACGTCTCGTACTCCTCGGTCACCTTCTCGCCGGCGAGCGCGGCGCGGAGGAAGCGGATCGTGTCGCGGACGCGCTGGTACGGCTTCTCGAACGGAATCCCATTCCAGTTCTGCACGATCACATCCGACGAAGTGCCGATCCCGAGCGCGAAGCGGCCCGGCGCGGCCGAGCACATCGCGGCGACCGTTTGGGCGATTGTGGCTGCGCCCCGCGTGTACGCGGGGACGATTGCGGTACCCAGCCGAAGTGTTGGAGCCCACGCAGCAGCGAGCGCCAACGGTGTGAACGCGTCGTACGCGCCGGCTTCGGCTGACCACAGGTCGGTGTACCCGAGTTGCTCGAGCTCCTCGAACCACGACTTGTGCTCGTGCAGTGGGATGCCATCGAACGGCACCGTGATGCCGTGGCGCTGCGGCACACTCATCGTGCAGTCTCCTCATCAAACTCGGCGCGCCATTGGCGCACGATCACTGATTGGCTGGCCGTGGCGAGCAGTGTGCCGTCTTGCGCCCAGAGGTGCACGACGCCATGCCCGAATCCGCCAGCGACGGCCTGCACTCGCACATCGATGAGCACCCATTCCGTGGGATGCACGCGCACCATGCGCAGCGTGTTGTCGAGGCTGTTCCCTGAGATCTGGCGGCCGAGCGATTGGCCGATCCCCATCGGCACATAGTCCCCAACGATCGCGAGCGCAGCGCCGGTCGCGGCGAGGCCATCCGGAAGACGGACCCACAGCGAGCAGCGGCCGTCTTCGAGCGGAGTGCCGTCCAGCTCTTCTATCGTTCGAAAGTTCGCGACGCGCATGTCGAGTCGCTCTGCGACCGTCCCCGCCATGCGGGCCGGCAGCGGGCGGGACGGACATTCGTCGGGAGGCGGCACGTCGGGGTGTACGGCCCACTCGCCTTCGAACGGGAGCTCACGACGTCCGAGGGCCGCAAGGACCGTGAAGATCTCCTGCCCGTCGACGTGAGCGAGCACGCGGGCTTGCGACGACGCGTGACCGTGGACGACTTCGGTCGCTTCGAGCTCGACGACAGCAGGCGGGCGCGCAAACTCGAGGTATTGCGCGGTCGCCCATATGAGCGGCCGTTCGGTGAGGTGCTCCAGGATCTCGATCGATGCACCGAGCGCGCATCCACCGAAGAGCGTGCCAAATCCTGAGCACAGGCCGCGTGTGACGGGCATGCGCCATCGGCGCTCGTCGATCGGCTCGAGGCCGTAGAAGCTCAGGGCGTCGGAGGACAGCCCACGAGTCTACGGGGGCTGTCAGTCGGCGTCCGTGGCGGCGATCGCCCACGCGCGACCCCACGCGGGATCCTCGACGGCCAGGTGGAGGCGCCAGCCGGTCTCGGGCTCCTCGCTGTCCCACGCGACGAACTCGAGGGCACCGAGTGCCGAGCCGAGATCGTCGGGATGCGGTGGCCAGTCGTCGAGGAGACCGGTCATCGCACCGAGCGCCCACCACGCACCGAATCGACCGGCGGCCGCTCCCGCCCGTCGGCCATGTGCGCCGCCGCTCGCACCGGCCCAGGCCATGAGCGCGAGCCCGTGCGCGGGTTCGATCGGTGCAACGCGTGCGGTTCGTGGTCCGAGGGCTGCGATCGCGTCGAGCGCGCCGCCGCGCACAGAGACCGCATCGGCGCGGCCGTCGGAGCCGGCAGTCCACGCGCGCACGAGCTCGAGGAGTGCGTCGCTCGCCTCGTCGCGCTCGATGTCGTCGTTCGGAGCGGGCAGTGTCTCGGGCTGCAACGCGGGGATCGGGGGCATCGGGAAGTCGGCTCGGTCCGAGTGGTATTCGGCGAGCGCGTACTCGGGTTCCCACTCTTCGAGTCGTAGCGAGACCTCGAGGACCGGCGGTCCAGGCAGATCGACGCCCGAGAGGTCTTCGCCGCGGAGCACGCGCTCGTGAGCTGCGAGCACGGCCGGCGCGCCGTTCGGCGCGTGCGGAACGAGCTCGGTCCACGTGTGCGCTTGCGCAACTACCTCAGGAAGCGGGCCGAGCGTGAATGGTGCGCCGTCGGCGTCCAACGTCGCGCCCGCGAGCTCGGCGGGTGCCTCGAGCGCGAGGCGATACGTCGCGTGCGACGCCGCGGGCCACAGCTGGCGGCCGGTCTCGTGCGCACGGGCGCAGCGCTCACGGAGCGCAACGAGTGCGTCCCAGTCGCGAGCCGAACAGAGCCCGTCGATGAGTCGGACCAGCTCATCGAGGTCCGCTCGGCGGACTGCTTCATCGATCTCGGCACCGTGCACGTCCCCATCTTCCCCTCTTCGCGGGAGCCAGCAGGGGCAGGTGGCAGACTGCCGACGATGAGCACGACATCTGCGATCGAGGTCGACGGGCTGGTGCGTCGGTTCGGCGAGTTCACCGCCGTCGACGATGTGTCGTTCACCGTCGAGCCGGGCGAGCTCTTCGGGTTTCTTGGCCCCAACGGTGCGGGCAAGACCACCACAATCTCGATTCTGTGCACGTTGCTGCGACCCAGCGGTGGGTCGGCGCGTGTGGCCGGATTCGACGTTGCCACCGAGCCGGGGAGCGTGCGGTCGAGTATCGGACTCGTGTTCCAGGAGCTCACCCTCGACGACTACCTCACCGGTTCACAGAACCTCGCCTTCCATGCAGTGCTGTACGGCTATCCCGCCTCGGAGGTTCGTGATCGCGCTGCGCCGCTCCTCGAGATGGTCGGTCTCACCGACCGGGCCGACCAGCAAGTGCGCTTCTATTCCGGTGGCATGAAGCGCCGCCTCGAGATCGCTCGCGGCCTCCTGCACTCGCCGCGGGTGCTCTTCCTTGATGAGCCCACGATCGGCCTCGACCCGCAGACCCGTGTGCACATCTGGGACTACGTCGACACGCTGCGCCAGCGCGAGAAGACGACGATGTTCCTCACCACGCACTACATGGACGAGGCCGAGCGGTGTGATCGGATTGCGATCATCGATCAAGGCAAGATCGTGGCCATCGACACGCCGGACGCGTTGAAGGACTCGGTAGGCGACGACACCGTCACGCTGATGACGAGCGACGACGCAACCGCGCTCGAACAGATCAAGACTGCACTCGGGATCACCGGTGAGCTCACCGAGAAGGGTCTGCGACTGCAGGTTCCCGAAGGAGAATCGTTCGTGCCGCGGCTTTTCGAGCACTTGACGGTCGAGGTTCAGAACGTGGCGATGCACCGACCGAGCCTCGACGATGTGTTCATCAAGTACACCGGTCGCGACATCCGCGACGCCGAAGCCGGCGGGATGGATCAGCTCAAGGCGAGCGGGATGGTGCGCGGCTTTCGAAAGGCAGGAAGTTGATGGCCGACACCGCGGTGCGCGCACCGGATCTGACTGCAAGTGGCGCGGCCACGACGCGCCGCGACAGCGCGCTCCGACGGAACTACCGAGCGATGCTCATGGTCTGGCGGCGCGACATCATCCGGCTGTTCCGCATGCCGACTCGCTTGATCTCTGGAATAGCGCAACCGGTCCTTTTCTTGTTCGTGCTGGGCGCCGGGCTCGAGAGCGCGATCGGCAACCGGGGCGCGGGCGGCGTCGACTACCAGCAGTACCTCTTCCCCGGCATCCTCGCGATGTCGGTGCTCACCTCGTCGCTGTTCTCGTCCATGGCGATCGTCTGGGACCGCGAGTTCGGGTTCATGCGCGAGATGCTCGTCGCGCCGATCTCGCGTTCTTCGCTTGTTCTGGGCAAGGCGCTCGGTGGGGGATCGGTGTCGGTGATGCAGGGCTTGGTGCTCGTCGTCTTCGCGCCGCTCGTGGGAGTGTCGTTCACGGTCACGAGCTTCCTCGAGATGGTCGGCTTCCTCCTGCTCCTCGCGTTCTCCCTCACGGCGTTCGGCATGGTGATCGCGAGTCGCATGCAGCGCATGGAGAGCTTCCAGATGGTGATGGCGCTCGTTATGCAGCCGATGCTGTTCCTGTCGGGCTCGATCTTCCCGCTCGATCAGTTGCCGGACTGGCTCGGTGTGATCACGCGGCTCAACCCAGCTACGTATGGCGTCGACGCGATCCGGCGCGCGGTGCTCCCAGGTGCCTCGAAGCTGGACGTCTTGGGGTGGACGGTTCCTCTGTGGGCCGACGCCCTCATCACGCTCGGGTTCGGAACGGCGATGCTGTTGTTGGCCGTGAAGCTGTTCGACCGAACGGAGTAGTCATGGCCATCAAGAACCGTCAGCTCCGACTCGCGCAGCGACCCGTCGGCATGGTCGACGGCGACACGTTCGAGCTTGTTGAAGAAGACGTGCCGGCGCTCGCCGAGGGTGAGGCATTGGTAAAGATGGCTTACCTCTCGATCGACCCGACGAACCGAGTCTGGATCCGCGAGGAGCCCTCATACCTCCCGCCGGTTGGGATTGGCGAGGTGATGCGCGGAGGTGGCGTCGGCAGGGTTGTCGAGTCGCGCAACGACGCGTATCCGGTGGGTGCCACGGTCACCGGCTTGCTCGGGTGGCAGGAGCATGCAGTGATCGGCACCGAAACGCTCGGTCGGGTCGTGCCGGACGGCGTGCCGATGACAGCGGTGTTGAACGCATTCGGTTCGAGTGGCATGACCGCCTACTTCGGGATGACCGACATCGCCCACACGAAAGCGGGCGATGTGATCGTGGTCTCCGGGGCCGCAGGTTCGGTCGGCTCCCTCGCCGGTCAGATGGGCAAGATCCTTGGTGGGCATGTGATCGGGATTGCCGGGACCGACGAGAAGTGCGCCTGGGTCACCGGCGACCTCGGGTTCGATGCGTGCATCAACTACAAGACCGAAGACGTTGCCGCGCGGCTCGACGAGCTGTGCCCGGATGGGATCGACGTGTACTTCGACAACGTGGGTGGCGCGATCCTCGACGCTGCGCTTGCCCGCCTCGCGCTCAACGCCCGCGTCGCTGTTTGCGGCACGATCTCGACGTACAACTCCACGGGCCTGCCCGATCCGATCCACTTCTATTTCAACCTCGTGTCGACTCGGTCGCGCATGGAGGGGTTCCTGGTGCTCGACTATCTCGACCGTTTCGACGAGGGAGCAGCCAAGATCCTCGAGTGGCTTCTCGACGGCCGCTTGCAGGCTCGCGAGCAGATCGTCGACGGTCTCGAGAACGCACCCGAGGCGCTCAACATGCTCTTCACCGGCGGCAACACCGGCAAGCTGCTGGTGAAAGTGGATCCCGGCGCCTAACCCCGCACGACGCGCCCGGCGAGCTCGCCGGTGTGCTCGCCGTGCTCCATGAACACGGCGCCGTTCACGATCGTGCAGTCGTAGCCGCGCGCGCGTCCGAGGTAACGACCGGCACCGTTCGGGAAGTCGTGGACGTACTCGGGGACCGGCAGCGCGAGGGCGTCCCAATCGATGACGTTCAGATCGGCGTACGCGCCTTCCCGCACCACGCCGCGGTCCGAGATCCCGAACGTGCTCGCGGTGTCGGACGTGAGGCGTCGGATCGCGTCGGGAAGCGTGAGTGCCTCGCGCTCTCGAACCCAGTAGGTCAAGAGGTAGGTGGGCGCGCTGGCATCCATGGTCTGACCCACGTGCGCGCCGGCATCGGCCAGGCCCGAGAGGATCTCGGGTTGCTCGAGCATCTCGCCGATGGCATCCACACTCTGATTGAGCAACGGCCACGACAGCAGCAACGCGCCGTCGGTCTCGACCGCGAGGTCGATGAATGCTTCCACCGGCGAGACGCCGCGGGCGTCGGCCTCGGCGACGAGCGATCGCTCGGGTCGGCAGTCGTACCGAGCCAGACCGTCGGGTCCGTTCAGCACGAAGAACACGTCGAGCCCGTCTCGGTCGTTGATCGCGACGTCGGCGAGCTCGGCGCGGCGCACCGGGTCGCGCAACAGACCGAGCCGGTCGTGCAATGGCATCCCTTGCAGCACATGCCATGCGCGATGGCGGTCGAAAGGCGTGCGGTGGGCAATGCCCGTGAGCACGCCGATGTAGCGCGGCGTTGTCTGCGGGCGAACCTGTGCGCCGCGTGCATTCGCGTCGCGCGCCAGCTCGATCGCCCGACGGTAGTGCTCCCCTTGCTCCCATGTGTGCGAGAGGCCGAACGTGATCGGCCGACCCGAGCGCATGCTGGCTTCAACGATCCAGGCCATCTCCGACTCCACGCGGGGGAGCGGAGGACCTTCACCGTCGAAGCGTGGTGCTACCTCGATGACGCCGCGCCCGTGCCGCGCGAGCAGGTCGGCAAACGCGAACAACTCGTCAGCCTTCGCATACGTGCCGGGAACGAAGCGGCCATCGGGAACGCGGTGGCGAAGCGTGCGCGAGCTCGAGAAGCCGAGCGCACCCGCGGTGAGCGCCTCGTCGGCGAGTTCGATCATGTGCTCGAGCTCGTCGCCGCTCGGTGTTGCGTCTTCTTCGAGACTTCGCTCACCCATCGCGTAGTAGCGGAGCGCGCAGTGCCCGACCATGCCACCGGCATTGAGACCCTTCGGCGTTGTATCGAGCCACCCCAGGTACTCGCCGTACGTCTCCCAATTCCACGGGAGCCCCTCGAGGATGCTGCGCGCCGGGATGTCCTCGACGGACTCCATCATCTCGGCGAGATACGTGTGGTCCTGTGACCGCACGGGCGCGAACGTGACGCCGCAGTTGCCCACAGCCACCGTGGTCACGCCGTGCCAACACGACGACGAACCGATGGGATCCCAGGCCAGTTGCGCGTCGAGGTGCGTGTGGATGTCGACGAAGCCGGGCGTGACGAGGCGGCCCTCCACGTCGAGCTCGCGCCGGCCGCGCTCGTCGATCACACCGATGGCGGTGATGCGGTCACCGTCGACGGCCACGTCGGCGAGCACGGGCTCCGCGCCGGTTCCATCAACAACGGTTCCGCCGCGGAGCACGAGGTCGTGGGGCACGCCCGAACGGTACGCCGTGCCAAGCGGTCGATCTCGGGAAGCCGGATAATGTGACGACCCGTCAGATATGCGTCGCGGCGGCCCAGGTGAGCGCCTGGGTCACGAGGCCCGGGTCACGAGGCCTGGGTCGAGGGAGAAGAGGCTGTTCGTGGATCCCGTGGAGATTCCTCTCATCGTGAGCGTCGACGACCACGTCGTGGAGCCTTCGCACGTCTGGGAGCAGTGGCTCCCTGAGAAGTACCGCGCCGCCGGACCGCACATCGAGCGCAAGGGCCTGGCGGGGATGAAGCACATCGGGGGTGGCACCTACGAGCTCGAGTTCGACGACGACGCGCCTCAGGCCGACTGCTGGGTGTTCGACGGCCAGATACTGCCGCACAAGCGTCATGTCGCGGCGGTCGGCTTTGACCGCGACGACATGACGTTGTCGCCGATCACGTACGACGAGATGCGGCCTGGTTGTTACGAGCCAAAAGCTCGCGTCGACGACATGCTGATGAACCACGTCGAAGCCTCGGTGTCGTTTCCCACGTTCCCGCGCTTCTGCGGCCAGACGTTCCTCGAAGCCACCGACCGCGACCTGGGCATGGCGTGCGTGCTTGCGTACAACGACTGGATGGTCGACGAGTGGTGTGGCGATAGCAACGGACACCTCGTGCCGCTCACAATCATTCCGCTGTGGGACGTGGAGCTCGCTGCTGCAGAGGTTCAGCGCAACGCGGCCCGTGGTGTGCATGCGGTGTGCTTCAGCGAGATCCCGCCGCACCTCGGCTTGCCGAGCATCCACTCTGGGTATTGGGATCCGTTCTTCGCCGCGTGTTCCGACACGCACACCGTTGTGTGCATGCACATCGGATCCTCGTCGAAGATGCCGGCGACATCGGTCGACGCCCCCGCGGCGGTGGCGGCAACGCTCTCCTTCGGCAATGCGATGTCGTCGATGAGCGACTTCTTGTTCTCAGGGGTCCTCGTGCGATTCCCCGAGTTGCGCCTCGCGTACTCCGAGGGCCAGATCGGGTGGATCCCGTACATCCTCGAGCGCGCCGACGACGTGTGGCAGGAGCACCGGGCGTGGGGCGAGGTGCGCGACATCGTTCCGGAGCCGCCGTCCACCTATTACTACCGCCAGATCTTCGGCTGCTTCTTCCGTGATCAGCATGGCCTCACCTCTTTGGCGGAGGTTGGTGTCGACAACATCACGTTCGAGACCGACTACCCCCACACCGACTCCACGTGGCCGAACACCAAGGAAGTTGCCGAGAAGATGTTCTCAGGCCTCGACGCCGAGACGATTCACAAGATCGTGCGGGGCAACGCCATCCGCATGCTGAGTCTCGATCTCACCTGACGTCTACTCCGTGAAGGGCAAGCTGCTCGTCGCGACACCCGATCTCGAGGATCCGAACTTCTTCCGAACCGTCGTGCTCGTTCTGGACCACACCGACGAGGGTGCAGTCGGTGTCGTGCTCAACCGCCCGAGCGGCGCGGTGGTGTCCGACCCGCTTCCCGCGTGGGCGCAGCTCGCGGCTGAGCCGGCAGTGGTGTTCGTCGGCGGTCCGGTGCAACCTGAGGCCGCGATCGGACTGGGACGGCGCACCGAGATCGATTCGGGTGCGAGCGCCGCGCCTGACGGGTTTGCACTCTTGTTCGGCGAGCTCGGGACGGTGGACCTGGAACGGTCTCCGTCCGAGGTGGCGCCAGCGGTCGATCGTGTCCGCGTGTTCGCCGGCTATTCGGGATGGGGTCCGGGTCAGCTCGAAGACGAGCTCGCAGCCGACGGGTGGTTCGTGGTCGATGCCGACGCCGCGGACGTGTGGTCGAGCTCGCCCGAGGCGATGTGGCGCAACGTGCTGCGTCGCCAGCGAGGCCAGATACGGGTGTTCGCCGACTTCCCGCTCAACCCCGAATCGAACTAGGTACTCTTCGCACGTGCGCTTCAACCACATGGAGATCACGTTCCCGGTCGGTACGCTCGACGAGGCGTTCCGCAAAGAGGTTGACGCGTTCTACGGTGACGTGTTCGGCTGGACGGGCGTCGACACCGAAGTTGTCGGCCAGCTCTGCCACGTGATGCTCACCGGCGACAACGGCGACTTCATCCTGCTCGCCGAGAGCCCGAAGCCGATGAGCTCGCCCGGGTACGACCATCTCGGCCTGCTGCACGGCACGCGCGCCGAAGTCGATGACATCCTCGAGCGTTGCCGCTGCTGGAGAGAGAAGGACGACCGGGTGCTGCTCAAGGAGTACGACGATCTCGTCGCTGGTGACCTCGTCGTGCATGCGTTCTACGTGAAGCACCTCCTCCCGATCTACTTCGACGTGCAGTGCATGGAACGCGGCGGGCAGCCGGTTCCAGCCTGACTGAGCAGTCTGTGGCGAAGAGCCCGGATCTCTTCGCGCGTCGCAATCGCGCGCGAATCTCGCTGCTGCTGGTGCTCGCGACGATCAACTACATGATCGCGACCGCACTCGCCACGGTGGCCGTGGTCGTTGGTGCGGTGCTGGCGATCATCTTTGGTCTCGAGATCTTTCCCGACGATCTCGACACGCTGAAATACATGGGGATTGGCATCGCTGGCATCGCTGTGCTCTCGGCGACTGCCGGCATCGTCATCGGATTGGTTCGCATCCCATTTCAACGGCGCACGCTCGAGCGTCGCGTGCTTGCCGAGACCGGTGCCCACATTGCGGCACCGGATGAGCATCCCGAAGTGCGGAATCTCCTGGAAGGGCTGGCGCTTGCCAGCGGCCTGCCGGTTCCGCGGTTTGCGGTCATCGACGACGATGCCCCGAACTCGTTCGGTGTCGGCACGCGACCGTCGAACACGGTGATCGGTGTGACTACTGGCCTGCACAAGACGTTGAGTCGCGACGAGCTCGAAGCGATCCTTGCGTATGAGGTGAGTCGGATCGCGAGCTGGGACATTGCCCTCGCGAGCTGGACGGTCGCCCTCACGAGCGGAGCGATCTCTGCCGTCGACGCCAACGACGACAACGTGCTCAAAGGCGTGCTCGGGTATCTCCCCCGACGGTTCGGCGAGTGGCTCCAGGTGTGGGCGCTGCGTGATCAAGGGGTCGAACGCGACCGGGCCGCGATTCGCTTCACGCGCAACCCTGCATCGTTGATCAAGGCACTCGAGAAGCTGGACGCGGATACCAGCACCATCAAGTACGTCACCCGCGCCACGGCGCCGCTCTGGGTGGAGTTTCCTGCCCACGTGGTCAGTAGCGCGTCAACGAAAGCCACTCGCCGCCTCGCCAGCGAGCTCTTGCTCGACGAACGCATCGACTACCTCCGCGACCTCGCTCGACTCCCGGTCGAGTCAACCGAACCCGCGTGAGCTGATCGACGAATGCCCGGCACGGTGACGACGATGACGAAAATCGACCTCACTGATCTCGACAACTTCTCCAACGGGTTCCCGCATCATCTCTTCGAGATCCACCGACGCGAAGCGCCGGTGTGGTGGCACGAGCCAACCGAGCACACGCCCGACGGCGAAGGGTTCTGGTCGGTCGCCACTCACGCCGAGGCGCTCGAGGTGCAGCGCAACCCAGAGGTGTACTCGTCAGAGCGCGGTGGAGACCGCAAACACGGTGGAACCCTGCTCCAGGATCTCGAGGTCGCCGGCGTCGTCCTGAACATGACGGACGACCCGCGCCACGCGCGGATCCGTCGTCTTGTGAGCACGGGCTTGACCCCGCGTACGGTCGCTGGGCTGGAGTCGGAGTTGCGACGGCGCACGCGCGCATTGCTCGCGAGCATCGAGGATGGCGTGGCGGTCGGCGACGGCGTGGAGGTCGACTTCCTCACGGAGATCGCGGCTGAGCTCCCGATGCAGATGATCTGCATGCTCCTCGGTGTGCCGGAGGAGGATCGCTACGACCTGTGGGAGGCGGTCGACCCGGGATTCGACATCCGCACCGGCGATGCAGCTTCACTTCCCGGAGGTGGCACCGGTCCGGCGCAGGTGCGAATGCTGGAGTACGGCGCTGCGCTCATCGCAGAGAAGCGGGCACGCCCAACCGACGACATGCTCTCCGTGGTCGTGCACGCCACGCTCGACGACGAGGAGCCACCGAATCTGTCCGACGCTGAGCTCTACTCGTTCTTCTCGCTGTTGTTCGCGGCGGGTTCGGAGACCACGCGCAACGCGATCACCGGCGGACTGCTCGCGCTGATCGAGCGCCCAGACCAACTTGAAGCGCTGCGTGATGACCTGACCGTCTTGCCGATGGCGATCGAAGAGATGCTTCGGTGGACCACGCCGTCGCCGTCGAAGCGACGCACTGCCACGCGCTCGGTCGAACTCGGCGGCCACGAGATCGCGCCGGGCGACAAGGTGCTGTTCTGGGAAGGGTCGGCGAATCGTGACGAGGCGGTGTTCGAACGGTCGATGGAGTTCGACGTGCGGCGCGACCCGAACCCGCATCTCTCATTCGGGCACGGCATCCACTTCTGCCTCGGCGCGAGCCTTGCCCGTCTTGAGATGCGAGTGATCTTCGAGGAGATGCTCCCGATGTTCGCGACCTACGAGCTCACGAAGCCAGTCGAATGGACCAGGAGCAACCGTCACACCGGCATCCGCCACCTCTGGGTGCGGATGGGCCGGTAGAACGCCGAACGAGTGACGCTTTGCCGCGCATGTGAGGGTGGATCGTCACTTGCTCGTGAAACGGGGAACGTGGCGCACCCCCAACAACGCTCGACTGAGGAGCCAAGCGCTCTTGGAGGTGGCGGGTGTCGAACCCGCGTCTTCCATGTCCTCTACGGGGCTTCTCCGAGCGCAGCCGATGGGAGTTGTCGGACCACCGCCGTCCACCGGCAACCATGCGGAGATCCCTACCTCAGAAAGTTGTCCCGAGTGGCCCCTGGGGCCTGACCATCCGGTAAGCCGCTGTCAATGACGCCCAGGCGGACCAGCGGCGCATCCGTTCCTGGGCGCGTGACCTAACCGAAGTTAGGCCGCGAGTCCGAGCTCGTTGGAGTCGGCATGTATTGGTTTGTGCTGACTTTTTTACGACGATCCAGCAACGTCGGCTCGCTTCACCCGCTTCGTCACACGAAATCGAAGCCACGCACCCCCATTGTCAAGTGTCGGGTCGATGCGTGTGACCCGACAAAGCCAGTGTACCGGTCCCGTGAGACATTCCTGCATGAGTTCGGCCCCGATCGAGACGTCAGTCCCGCTGGCCCTTCATCGCCCGGGCGGTCTCGCGGTCGGCGTCGCGCTTGGCGATCGCCTGACGCTTGTCGTACTGACGCTTGCCCCGGGCCGTTGCGAGCTCCACCTTGGCCCGGCCGTCCTTGAAGTAGAGGCGCAATGGCACGAGGGTCACGCCCTTCTCGGCCGTCGCACGGGTCAGCTCGTCAATCTCGCGATGGTGCAGGAGCAGCTTGCGGGGGCGGATCGGATCCAGCTCCTCTTGCGAATGGGAGTACGGCGACACGTGCATCCCGTGCAGGAACACTTCGCCGCCTTGCACGCGCGCGTATGCCTCGCGCAGGTTCGCCTTGCCCTCGCGGATCGACTTCACCTCGGAGCCCTTGAGCATGAGGCCGCACTCGTAGGTGTCGAGCACGAGGTAGTCGTAGCGGGCGCGCCGGTTGTTGATCGTCGGCGTCGGGCGGGGTGGCATGGGCTCACGGTACCGTCCCCTTTCGCGCTCACAGGAGGGTGTTGATGGCTGGGGATGGTCCGCTCGGTGTTGGTCTCATCGGCTGCGGGATGATCGGGCAGGTGCACGCTGCGGGGCTCGGCCAGCTCGTGGAGGACGGCGATGTGCGTGCCGTTGCCGCGGCAGATCTTTCTGAAGCGGCGCGCAACAACGCCAACCGCAACGCACGAGGTTTTGCGCGGCTCCACGAGGATGCGCAGGCGGTCATCGACGACCCCGAGGTCGAGGCGGTCCTCATCTCGAGTCCCACATCCACGCACCGCGACCTGTTGCTCGCCACGCTTGCGGCGGGCAAGCCCGTGCTCTGCGAGAAGCCGCTTGCGCCCACGTTTCCTGTGGTTCGTGAGATGCACGACGCGGTCGTCGCGTCGGGGGTCGCCGCGCAGGTGGGCTTCCATTCGCGCTTTCACTTCCTGTTCAACAAGCTGCGCGACCTGGTGGAATCGGGCGAGCTGGGTGCGCCGATGGGCTACGTGCTGCGCGAGGACCAGTACTGGCCGACCGGCGATGTCGTGCCCGGTCATTCCTCGTGGCGCTCCGACCGCAACCAGGCCGGCGGCGGCGCGCTGTTGGAGCACACGATCCATGGCGCCGATGTGGTGTCGTGGCTCTTCGGTCCCGCGCGTCAGGTGTTCGGCCGCACGCGCAGCCTCTTCGGGTACGACGTCGAGGACGTTGCTGCGGCGACGGTCGAGCACGAGAGCGGGGTGATCGGCACCTTCGTCACGGTGTTCAACGGCGTGCGCGGTCGTGAAGAGCGCCGGCTCGAGGTGTTCTTCGAGCGGGGTGCCGTCGAGCTCACCGCCGACTTCGTCGTCGGTGCCCCCGAAGACGGCCTGATGATCCAGCGTCCCGATGAACCAGCCGAGCACATCGACCTCGACGCCCTGCGCGTCGCACACTGGAAGACACTCGGCCTCACCCGCACCGACGTGTTCTTCTACCTGTACCTCGGTGCGCGGGCCTGGGTGCAGAGCGTTCGAGCCGGGACCGCGCCGAGCCCCGGTTTCGGCGACGCGCTCGCCGCGCACGCGCTTGTCGAGGCGGTGTATCGATCGGCCGCGTCGGGCGGACCCGTTTCACTCGACGGCGATCTGGCACTCCCGTGAGCGAGACAGCACTCGCGCCACCGGTGCGCACCCGAGTCAGCGAGCTGCTCGGTGTCGACTACCCGATCCTGCAGGCGCCCATGGGATACATCGCTCGCGCGCAGCTTGCCTCGGCGGTGTCCAACGCAGGCGCGCTCGGCATCATCGAGACCTCGTCCGGTCAGCTCGACCAGGTCCGCGACGAGATCGTCAAGATGCGCGACCTCACCGACAAGCCGTTCGGCGTGAACATTGCGCAGCTGTTCGTACGCGACACCGCCATTGTCGACTTCGTTCATGAGCACGGTGTGCGTTTCGTCACCACATCGGCCGGCGACCCGGCCGTGTTCACCTCGGCGCTGCACGACGCCGGGATCACCGTGTTCCATGTGGTCCCCAGCCTGCGCGCGGCGTTGAAGGCGATCGCCGCGGGCGTCGACGGCATCGTGGCCGAAGGCGGCGAAGGCGGCGGCTTCAAGGCCACACGTGACGTCGCGTCGATGGTCTTGATCCCACTGGTGTGCGCGGCGGTCGACGTGCCAGTGATCGCGGCTGGCGGTGTGTGCGACGGACGGTCGATGGCCGCCGCGTTCGCGCTCGGCGCCGAGGGTGTGCAGATGGGCACGTGCATGGTCTCAGCCGCGGAATCACCGGTACACGACAACTACAAGAACCTCATCGTCGATACGCCCGAGACCGGCACCGTGTTCCTCAACCGGTGGCACAAGCCGGGGTTCCGCGTACTCGCAACGCCGCGGAGCGAGGCCCAGGAGCAGCTCGACGAGCAGGTCGTGCTCGGCTCGCTCGACGGGATCCTGCGCCTCTACTTCGAGGGCGACCTCGACGCGGCGTTCGCCTTTGGCGGACAGGTCGCCGGGCGTATCGACGCCATCGTGCCGGTCGATCGGATCATCCAGGAGACCGTCGCCGAGTTCCGCACGACGATCGCCGGGCTCGCGAACATCTAGAGTCCCGCCTTATGGCCACCTCAGGTTCGATCCTCGGCAACCCGGTGCAGCGCGTCGAGGATCCCCGCATCCTCTCGGGCGAAGCCAAGTACTTCGACGACCTCAACCCTCACAATTGCGCCCATGTGGTGTTCGTGCGGTCCACGATGGCGCACGCCAACATCACGGCGATCGACACGAGCGAGGCCGAGAGCATGCCCGGCGTGGTCGGGGTGTACACGAAGGACACGCTCGAGCTGGCGCCCGTGCAGGGCTTTGTGATGCTCGACGCAGTCTTCAGTCGTCCGCCGTTGGCCGATGGTGTCGTGCGCTTCGTCGGTGACGTGATTGCCGCGGTCGTCGCGGAGACGCGCACGCAGGCCGTCGACGCGGCCGAGATGGTTGTGGTCGACTACGACCCGCTTCCCGCAGTCGTTGACCCAGAAGCCGCACTGGTTGAGGGCGCGCCGTTGCTGTTCCCGGCGCACGGATCGAACGAGGCGCTGGATCTTGCGGTGATGGGCGCGACCAGCGATCCCGAGATCCTCGACGGTGCCGAAGTGGTGGTGAGCGGACGCTTCGTGAACCAACGCGTGGCGGCTGTGCCGATGGAGCCCAACGGCATCATCGTCGAGCCCGGTCACGATGGCGCGGTTACGGTGACCGTTCCCACCCAGGGTCCGTTCGGTGTGCGCGACGCGCTGGCGCCGATCCTCGGTGTCGAGCCCGACAAGATGCGCGTCGTCGCGCCAGCCGTCGGCGGCGGCTTCGGCGCCAAGACCGGCGCGTATTGCGAGCACGTCATCACGGGGGCGATCGCGCTGAAGCTCGACCGTCCGGTGAAGTGGACCGAGACCCGCTCGGAGAACATGGTCGCCATGAACCACGGGCGCGGCCAGATCCAATACGTCGACATGGCGCTCACCCGTGAAGGCAAGATCCAGGCTGTCCGAGCGCGCTTGATCTGCGACGCGGGCGCCTATCCCGGCATCGGAGCGTTCCTGCCGTTCCTCACTCGCATGATGGGTCACGGCGTCTACGAGATCCCCAAGGTCGAGGTGACGGCCCGCAGCGTTGCGACCAACACCACGACCACGGGCGCCTACCGCGGTGCGGGCCGCCCGGAGGCCGCCGCGTTCCTCGAGCGGATCATCGACATGGCGGGTGTCGAGCTCGGCATCGACCCCGTCGAGATCCGCAAGCAGAACTTCATAGCGCCCGAGCAGTTCCCGTACAGCACATCCACCGGTGCCAACTACGACGTCGGTGAGTACGCCAAGGCGCTCGATGAGGCATGCCGCGTCGCCGATTACACCGCGTTGCGCGCCGATCAGAAGGCGCGCCGTGAGCGCGGCGACGTCAAGCAGCTTGGCATCGGCATCGGCATCGGCGTGTACGTCGAGGTCACGGCGGGCGGCATGTTCCAGGAGTTCGGTGGGATCGAGGTGCATACCGACGGCACCGTGACCGCCACCGTCGGTACATCGGCGCACGGCCAAGGCCACGAGACTGCCTACGCCATGATCGTCGCCGAGCTGCTCGGCGTCGAGATGAGCGCCGTACATATCGTGCAGTCCGACACCGCGGTCGTTCCTCGCGGGGGAGGCACGATGGGCTCGCGCTCGCTCCAGACTGCCGGCAGCGCGCTCTATCGAGCGGGCGAAGAAGTGGTCGAGAAGGCGAAACGCCTCACCGCGCACCTGCTCGAGGCCAACGTCGACGACATCGTGGTGCACGACGGCGGCAAGGTGGGCGTCGCTGGTGTTCCCGCTACGGCGCTCTCGTGGTCCGAGCTGGCCGTGGCTGCCGCCGACGCCAAGCGCCGTCCCGGCGACTGGCCCAGTGGAGCAGAAGGCGCGTTGGGAGCCGAGATCGACTTCAACCAGGGCGAGGCCACGTTCCCGTTCGGCGCGCACGTCGCGGTAGTGGAGGTCGACACCGAGACCGGTCGGGTCGAGTTGTTGCGCCACATCGGCGTCGACGACTGCGGTCGCATCCTCAACCCGTTGCTCGTCACCGGTCAGCAGCACGGCGGCTTCGCGCAAGGTATTGCACAAGCGCTGTACGAAGGCGTGGTGTACGACGACGACGGCAACCCGCTCACGGCGAACCTGATGGACTACGCGATGCCGAGCGCAGCCGAGTTCCCGAGCTTCGAGGCGAGCAACACCGAGACGCCGACCCCACTCAACCCACTGGGAGCGAAGGGCATCGGCGAGTCGGGCACGATCGGCTCCACGCCTGCGGTCCAGAACGCGGTCGTCGACGCGCTCTCGTACCTCGGGATTCGCCACCTCGACATGCCGCTCACGAGCGAGCGCGTGTGGAGTGCGATCCGCGACGCCTCACCGCGCTGATCCCCAGTCGTACTGATCCCACTGACGTGCCGTTCGTACCACCGACGCTGCGGCTGAGCCTCGAGCAGTTCCGCGGCATCGTTGCGCACTGCTACGACGGACTTCCGAACGAAGCCTGCGGTGTGCTGGCTGGCCCGGTCGAGGGTGCTGGTGAGCCGACTGGCGACGTGACAACGATCTTTCCGTGCACGAACACCGATGCATCGGCCCGCACGTACACCGTCGACTCGCGTGATCTCCTCCGGGCGATGCGCGACGCCGAGAGTCGTGGCGAGGAGCTGATCGGCGTGTGGCACTCACACACGCACACCGACGCGTACCCGTCCGACACCGACGTGCGCCAAGCCATGGAACCCAACTGGATCTACGCGATCGTGAGTCTGAAGCAGGCCGAGCCCATCCTGCGTGCCTACCGCATCCGCGACGGCCAGACCACCGAAGTCGACATCGACGTCGCTGATCTGGCCTAGGGGTTTTCGGCACGCTGACGCTCGCTGAGCGAGCGTGTACGTGCCAAGAAGCCCTGGGGTGACTTGTAGAGTGAGTGCATGGCTGTTGAGGTGAAGTTGCCCGCTCTGTTGCGGGGGCATGCAGATGGCGCATCGTCGGTGAGCGCCGATGGCGCAACGATCGGTGAGGTGTTTGCCGACCTGACGGCTCGACACCCCGGGCTCGCCGCCAACCTCGTCGGTGACGACGGCAACCTCCACAAGTTCGTCAACGTGTACCGCAACGACGACGACATTCGGTATCTCGAAGCCCTCGACACCAAGGTTGCCGACGGCGACGTGATCTCGATCCTGCCTGCCGTCGCCGGCGGTTAGATCAGATCGAACCTGCCGTGACCCGGCACGAGACGATCCTCGGCGTCATCGGCGACACGCCGCTCGTCGGCATCCACGCGTTGTCGCCGAATCCCGACGTACGCATCTACGCGAAGCTCGAAGGCCAGAACCCCGGTGGTTCGTCGAAGGACCGCATCGCGCTGAAGATGGTCGAGCTCGCGGAGCGCGACGGCGTGCTCTCGCCGGGCGACACGATCCTGGAGCCGTCGTCGGGCAACACGGGGATCGGTCTGGCACTCGTCGCCAAGCTGCGCGGGTATCGATTGCGCGTGGTGATGCCCGACAACGTGTCAATCGAGCGTCGCCAGCTCCTGGAGATCTTCGGAGCCGAAGTCGTGCCGTCGCCCGGTGACGAAGGCAGTAACGGCGCGATTCGCCTGGCTGAGGAGCTCGCCGCCGCTGATCCGTCGGTGCGGTTGCTGTTTCAGTACGGCAACCCGGCCAACCCGCTCGCGCATTACGAGAGCACCGGGCCCGAGATCTGGCGCGACTGCCCCGAGGTCGACGTGTTCGTTGCCGGCCTCGGTACGAGCGGCACGCTCATGGGCGTCGGCCGGTACTTGAAGGAGCAGAAGCCCAGCGTAAGGATCGTTGCGGTCGAGCCACCGGCGGGCGAGCTCGTGCAGGGCCTGCGCTCACTCGACGACGGGTTCGTGCCACCGATCTTCGACCCGGCATTGCTCGATGGAAAGTCGATCGTGCGACCCCGCGAGTCGATCGTATGGCTGCGACGCTTGCTCGACGAGTGCGGCATCTTCGCTGGCGTGTCGTCGGGTGCCGCAGTTGCCGGAGCCGTAAAGGCTGCCGCGACGCTCGAGCGCGGCACAATCGTCACGCTGCTCCCCGACGGTGGTTGGAAGTACTTGTCGTCGGGTGCCTGGACCGACGACCTCGACGTCGTTGCCGAGCGTGCCACCAAGATCAACTACTGGTAACGCGGTGGTCAGCGAGCGCGACATCGAGCATGCGGTGACGATCCTGCGTGACGGCGGCCTCGTCGCCTTTCCGACCGAGACGGTCTACGGCCTCGGTTGCGATGCGCAGAACCTCAGCGCGCTCGCGCGCCTCTACGCGGTGAAGGGACGACCGCCCGAGCATCCAGTCATCGTCCACCTGCCGAGCGCCACCGCGCTTCCCGCGTGGGCGAGCGCGGTTCCGAGCGCAGCGCGCACGCTCGCCGACGCGTGCTGGCCCGGCCCACTCACGATCGTGGTGCCGCGTGCCGCACACGTGCCCGACGCTGTGACGGGGGGTCGAGAGAGTGTTGCGTTGCGCGTGCCTGACCAACGGGTTGCGCTCGCGTTGCTCACGGCGTTCGCCGGTGGCCTCGCCGCACCGTCGGCGAATCGTTTCGGTTGTGTCAGCCCGACAACAGCCGCCGATGTGGTGGCCGATCTCGGTGGCGATGTGGATCGCGTGCTCGACGACGGCCCGTGTCGCGTCGGGGTCGAGTCGACCATCGTCGACTGCACCGGTGACGAGCCAGTGATTCTCCGGGTTGGCGCGTATCCACAGGGAGAGCTCGAAGGGCTCTTGGGTCAGCCGATCGCGCTGCAGATCGACGGCCAGCGCGCTGCGCCCGGCACGCTGCCCGTTCACTATTCGCCCGACGCGTGCGTCGTGATCGTCGACGAGCACAACGCAACGGCGGAGATCGCTGCGAGCATCGCGTCGGGGCAACGCGTGGGTGTGCTCGCGCTCGATCCACCGATCGGTCTGACCCCTGATGTTGTGGTGCTCGAACCACCGAAGAGCATCGACGACTACGCGCACGTGCTCTACGCGCGCTTGCGCGAGGCGGATCGCCTCGGGCTGGATGTGCTCTTTGCCGTGGCGCCGCCCGCGCAAGGACTCGGTGCAGCAGTGGCCGACCGGCTTCGGCGCGCGGCGGGGAAGTCGAACAAGTGAACGGCCGTATCGGCGACCCCATCGGCGCCCCAATCGCAGGCCCGATCGCAGGCCCGATTGGGGTATTCGATTCCGGGCTGGGTGGCCTCACGGTCTTGCGAGCGATGATCGATCTGCTTCCACACGAGTCCGTCATGTACTTCGGCGACACCGCGCGGTTCCCGTACGGGCCGAAGCCGAGCGACGAGGTGTTGAAGTACGCGCTCGAGATTGGCCGGCTGCTCGTGGAGCACGATGCTCGAGTCGTCGTCGTGGCTTGCAACAGCGCGGCCGCGGCGGCTCTGGAGGTCTTGGAGGAGGAGCTCCCGGTGCCGGTTCTCGGCGTGATCGAACCTGGCATGCGAGCCGCGGCGCGCACAACCCGAAGCGGCAGGGTGGGAGTGATCGGCACCGTGGGCACGATCGCCTCGGGCGCCTATCAGCGGGCTGCGGCCGATCTCGACGTTGAGATCGACCTCACATGCGCTGCGTGCCCGGGATTCGTCGAGTTCGTCGAGGCCGGCGATGTCGACTCGGAGCAGGTCCACATCCTTGCGGAGCGCCTTCTTGCCCCACTCCGGGATGTGTCCGTGGACACAGTTGTGCTTGGTTGCACCCATTACCCCCTCTTGGCTCGTACCATCAGCGACGTCATGGGGCCCGAGGTGATGCTGGTGTCGAGTGCGGACGAGACGGCGTTCGCCGTGCGCGAGCTGCTCGGTACGCCACCCGAGGGCTCCGCGCCTCGGCTGGGCGACCATCGGTTCGTCACGAGTGGCGATGTCGAGACGTTCGGACGTCTGGGGGCGCGCTTTCTTGGTCCCGAGGTCGTGCACGTCGAGCAATGGTCGTGGACCTGATATGGAGCTCACCGTGCTCGGGTGTTCAGGTTCGTACGGCGGGCCGCGTGGCGCCGCGTGCAGCGGGTACCTCGTGCGAGAGGGCGACACCGCGATCTGGCTCGACTGCGGCAACGGCACGTTCGGTCATCTCCAGCAGCACATTTCGGCCGAAGAGCTCACCGCAGTCGTCATCACTCATGAGCATCCCGATCACTGTGTCGACGTGTACGGGTTGCACGTGCTCATGAAGTGGGGTCTCGAACGAGAGGGATTCCCCGTATACGCGCCTGAAGGTCTCGACGAGCATCTCGGTACCCTTGTGGGTGGCGATTGGGGTGGCGCGTTCGAGTGGCGAGGGATCGAAGACGGCGCGCACGTGCAGCTCGGCGACGTTGGCATGCGCTTCTCGCGCACCGATCATCCGCCGCCCACGTTTGCCGTCGAGGTGGAAGGCAGCCGCAAGCGTCTCGTGTACACGTCCGACACCGGTCCGGGGTGGTCGGTCAGCGCATTCGCTCCCGGTGCCGACCTCGTGTTGTCGGAAGCCACATGGGCCGACGACTACAAGCCAGCACCCATCCACTTGACCGCACGCGAAGCCGGTGAAGCCGCGCGTGAAGCGGGCGCGCGTCGGTTGATGCTCACGCATCTGTGGCCCCGCAACGACCCACGACGCGCGGTGGAAGAGGGGTCCAATGCCTTCGGCGAAGCAGTCACCCTCGCGGCTCCTCATCTCGTGACGCGGGTCTAACGCATGAGTCCGCGACGCGATGGGCGTGAGTCCGACGATCTCCGGCCCGTGGCATTCACGCGCGACTACACCGACATGGCAATGGGATCGGTGCTCGTCGAGTTCGGACGCACGCGAGTGCTGTGTACCGCGTCGGTCGAGGAGCGGGTTCCTCCGTGGCTGCGCGGCAAGGGCCGCGGTTGGGTCACCGCGGAGTACTCGATGCTGCCGGGCTCGAGTCCGGAACGGATCGAGCGAGAGGCCCAGAAGGGACGGCCGTCGGGCCGCACCCAGGAGATCCAGCGGCTCATCGGGCGATCGCTGCGAGCCGTGACCACCGTCGAGACGATGGGTGAGGTACAAGTCACTGTCGACTGCGATGTCCTCCAAGCTGATGGCGGTACTCGAACGGCATCGATCTGCGGCGGCTACCTCGCGTTGCACGACGCCTGCTCCCGGCTCGTTGCGGCCAAGAAGATGGGCGCGCATCCCGTCAACGATCAGTGCGCGGCAATCTCGGTGGGGATCGTCGGGGGTGTACCGAGCCTCGATCTCGACTACTCGGAAGACTCCAAGGCCGAGGTCGACATGAACGTGGTGATGACCGGCGCCGGCCGGTTCGTGGAGGTGCAAGGCACGGCCGAAGGCATGCCGTTCACGCGCAGCGAGCTCGACGATCTTGTCGGCCTCGCACAAGGCGGCATCGAGGAGCTGTTCGCGTTGCAGCGCGATCTCCTGGCTGTTCCCCCTCTGCCTCGCGCTGGGTGAGCTGCACTCGACACTATGACGACGTTCGTGCTTGCCACAGCAAATCCCGACAAGGCCGCCGAGATCCAAGCCGTTCTGGCAGACGTTGGAGCGCCGGTCACGCTGCGCCCGCGTGACCCTTCACTCCCCGAAGTCGAAGAGACGGGCCTGACGCTCGAGGACAACGCGCGACTCAAGGCGATCGACGTGTGCCAACACACGGGTCTGCCTGCGATCGCGGACGACACCGGACTTGAGGTTGACGCGCTCGATGGCGCGCCGGGTGTGCGCTCCGCCCGCTTCGCCGGCGAGAACGCCTCCTATGCCGACAACGTGCACCTGTTGCTGGAGCGCTTGCACGCCGTTCCCGAGGCGCGGAGGGGGGCGCGCTTCGCGACGGTTGCCATCGCGCGGTGGCCCGATGGGACCGAGGTGACGGCGCTCGGAACCGTCGAGGGGGTCATCGCTCCCGCACCTCGCGGCGACGGCGGGTTCGGGTACGACCCGGTCTTCGTGCCGGTGGAGGGCGACGGGAGAACGTTTGCCGAGATGGATCCAACTGAGAAGCACGCGTGTTCGCATCGCGGTCGTGCGTTCCGTACGCTCGCTGAGGGGCTACGCGCCCATTCGGAGATCACCTGATGGCAGTCATCGACATCGCCGGCTTCGTCGCCGACCTCAAAGACCACGCGGTCGAACATGGCTTCCATGTGCACGACGAACGGCACTTCGTGGAGAGCTATTCGTTGCGCCAGACCTGGGAGGTCGACGCCCACCCCGAGGAAGGCTGCGAGGGTCCAATCGATCTGTACCTGTCGCTTGAGATCGATCCTCGGGTGCTGCTCGGCTTCGAGGATGCCGTGATCTCTCGTCCCGACGGTGACGACCCGCCGGACGAATATCGGTTCCCGCTGAACTTCACGTGGGGCCTCCCGCCATTGCCGCACGGTCCCGACCTGTTGGTCGTTGCGACCGAGCTCGCGGGCATCGGTGGGCCGGATCTACCGCTCGAGGTGTCGGCGATCGACTCGATCCCGGCGGCGACCGAAGCCACGGAGCGCTCCCTGCGCGTCGTGGCGCACCAGAACGTCTCGCTGTTGCGCATCCGCGACGGTGATGCGGTGTCGTGCGACCTGCTCGACCGATGCCTGGGTGTGAGCCGCTTCCTGCTCGAAGCTGCCGAAGGCTGGCTTGCATAGCGGGAGCTCAGACTCGGATCGTCGGCGATCATCGGAGTTGAGGCGTGCCCGATTCTCAGACGAGGCTGGTTGCCCCGAACAGCTCGGCTCGGCCTCGGCCCTGATCCTTCGCCTCGTAGAGCGCCGCGTCGGCGTCGCGCAAGAGTGAATCGATCGTGACTCGGTCACCGGCGCCGATCGCGATCCCCACGCTGACCCCGACCCGCGTGGTTACCGATCCGAGCGTGATCGGCTCGGAGACCGCAGCGATGAGCCGACCGGCGAGGTCGAGCATCTCCGGTCGTCCGGCAGGGTGCTCGCACAGCACGATGAACTCGTCCCCACCAAAGCGCGAGAGAACGTCGCTTCGCCGCACGCAGGTCCGAAGGCGTCCCGCCACCTCGCGCAGCAACTCGTCGCCGGCCGCGTGTCCCCATGTGTCGTTAACCCGCTTGAAGCGGTCGAGGTCGAGGAACAGTACGGCGACGAGCGTCCCGTCGCGATGAGCTCTGGCGAGGGCCTGTTCGCCAAGCTCTTGGAAGAAAGCGCGATTCGAGAGGCGCGTCAGTGGGTCGTGGGTCGCCTGATGGGCTAGCTGCTCTTGGGCTTCTCGAAGCTCGGTCACGTCTTCGACGGAGACATCGACCCACTCGGGCTCGCCAGCTGCGTTGGGAACGAGTGCCACGGTCGCGCGCACGCGACGGAGAGTGGCGTCGAAGCGGCGGAGATCGCGCTCGATGACCGCGTGGTCGACGCGTCCCTCGAGGAGCAGTGTGAGCTCCATGCCGCGATCTGCTGCGTTCGCCTCGACCAGGAGGGCGTCCGCCTTCATGCCGACGAGCGCCTCAGCCGGGAATCCAGTCAGCTCACAGAAGCTGCGGTTGACTCGTACCAGTCGGCCGTCGAGGGATGCCAGCGCCCGCCCAATGGGGGAATGCTCGAACGCGACCTCGAAGCGCTGTCGCTCGGCTTGCGCGCGAACATGCTGGACAGCACGGTCGGTCACGTCACGAGCGACGATGATCATGCCGCGCACCGACGGGTCGTCGAGCTGATTGTTCCCGAGCAATTCCACCACGCGGCGCTCGCCGGCTGGTGTCGGAACCCGAAGTGTGACTGGCAGCTGGAGCCCAGGTCCGCGCGCCGCCGCATTTCCGAGCGCCTCGACTGCGAGCCCGTGCTCATCCGGGTCGATCAGCTCGATCGCGTTCGTGCCGATGAGGTTGCGAATGCTGCGGCCGACGAGGACCTGAGCCGCAGCATTCGCAAAGGTCACCGTCCCCATCTCGTCGATGACGAGCAAGGCGTCGGGGAGCCCCTCGACGAGCGCGTCCGCCCGGAAACCCTCGTCGTGGGCCGGTGTCGGGGCGAGCTGCGTGTCCGGAGGAGGCACGTCGGATCTCCATTGGAGGGAGTTCTTGGGGGTGGTTCTCTCCCAGTTCGCGTCGGCGTTTTGGGCCGCCGACCTGAGCGGGAATCTGCCCGCGGTCAGAATGGGTCCGTGCCCATGCGAACCAACTGCCGCCACTACGAGAGCCGTACCTATGCCGAGGGGGAGGTGGTGCGGAAGTGCCGTCTCGACCGTGCTCCTGAGGCGCCCTGGCGTTGCCCAGACGACTGCCCGTTCTTCGAGGTGCGACGGATGGATGCTGGCTGGCACTACGGGAGCCTCACGACCGCGCACGCGGCCCCCGAACCAGAGCCAGAGGGCACCGACGTCTCGGCGCTGCTCGACGAGGCGGAGAGCATCGTGAACGCCGCGGCCCCCGAAGCGATCGCCGAGCTCGCCGCCGCCAAGAGCAAGAAGCGCTTCGGCAAACGAAAGAAGAAGAACAAGTAGTGGTCTTGTGCGAGCGGAGGGACTCGAACCCTCAAGCCCCGAAGGGCACCGGGACCTAAACCCGACGCGTCTGCCAGTTCCGCCACGCTCGCGAGCCGCTCAGTCTCCCACGTCGACCGATCTGGGCGTGACGGGTATCGTGCGCCGCATGGGCAAGCAGATTCCGATCGTCGACTACCTCGTGCTGGGTGACGCGCCACATCTCACGGCACACGAGTGCAAGGAGTGCAAGGCGTTGTACTTCGATCGCCGCAATGCGTGCGCGCAGTGCGGTGCTCGAACGTTCGGATCGAGAGATCTCGCCACGTCGGGTGTGGTTCGCTCGTTCTCGATCATCCATCAGGCGGCACCGGGCGTACCGGTCCCGTACGTGTCGTCCATCGTCGACCTCGACGGTGGGGGGTCGGTGAAGGCGAACCTCACGAAGGTTGAGCCCGATCCGGAGCACGTGACGCTCGGCATGAAGGTGGGGCTGGCCACGTTCGTCGCCGGCACCGATGACGACGGCACCGAGGCGATCGCATTCGCCTTCGAGCCCGTCGCATAGCGAAGAGACTGGGAGCAAGAAGATGGCGGAATCGGTATGGGTGCTCGGCGCGTCGATGACCAAGATCGCGCGCTACCCCGACAAGGACGTGATCGACCTCGCTTCTGAGGCCGCGTTGAACGCGCTCGACGACGGCGGTGTCGCCATGCGCGACATGCAGGTCATGGGCATGGGCAACATGTTCCAGGCGATGGCCGGTCTCGGTCAGAGCGTGCAGCAGCAGATCGGCCAGACCGGCATTCCCGTGTACAACGTGGTCAGCGCGTGCGCGACCGGCGCGGTTGCCGTGCGCACCGTGTTCCTGTCGATCATGGCCGGCGAGGCCGACATGGGAATCGCTATCGGCGCGGAGCAGATGGGCAAGATGGGCCTGCTCGGCCCCGGTGGGTCGGCCAAGTCCGAGAAGAACGTGTACGAGCCGTCGGGGCGCTACGGGTCGGTGATTGGTGCCGAAGGCATCCTTGGCACCACGCTCATGCCCGGCGTGTTCGCGCAAGCAGGCATGGAGTACGCGTACGAGCACGACGGCGTCGGCTTCGACCAGTTCGCCAAGGTGGCCGAGAAGAATCACGCGCATTCGGTGTTGAACCCGCTCGCGCAGTATCAGAAGGCGTTCTCCTTCGAGGAGATCAAGGAAGCGCGAATGATCGCGTACCCAAACACGCTGCCGATGTGCTGCCCGTCTGGCGATGGCGCTGCGGCCGTGGTGCTCGTATCCGACTCAAAGCTCAAGACGCTCTCCAAGGAGCAGCAGCGACGGGCGGTGAAGATCGGTGCGTCGGTGCTCACCTCCGACCCGTACGCCGAGCGCGCCCAGGTGCAGCCCGACGTGAACACGCTCACTCGTAACGCCGCCAAGATTGCGTACGAAAAGGCGGGCATCGGCCCCGATGAGCTTGACCTGGTCGAGCTCCACGACTGCTTCGCCACCGCCGAGCTCCTGCACTACGACAACCTCGGACTCTGTGAGCCCGGCGGCGCCGGCGCATTCATCGACTCCGGTGCGCCGTGGCGCGACGGCAAGACGCCGGTGAACGTGTCGGGCGGTCTGCTCTCGAAGGGTCATCCGATCGGCATGACCGGAGCTGCCGGTGTGTTCGAGATCACCACGCAGCTGCGGGGCGAAGCGGGCGACCGTCAGATCGAAGGCGCGAAGGTCGGCATGGCCCACGTCATCGGCCTCGGTTCGTCGTGCGCGATCCACATCCTCGAGAAGGCCGCGGCGTAACGTCACAACGGGGAGGCACATATGCGGGCTCGACTTGGGTTCATGGGCGCTGTGATCATTGCGGCGCTGATCGTCGCGTCCGTGCCGGTATCGGCCGGCGGCAGGCCGCGGGGCGGTAATTACAGGTGTCTCGAAGGTGGAGAGCCTGGGGAGACTTTTGTCAGTCACGACGTCGACGATCTTGTGAAGTGGCTGGATAACCTCTCTGCCATACAGACAACGAGCCTGTTGAAGATCACTTCCAGCACATACGGGCTTACGTTCGCAGACCGCCAGATCAGTGTTTTTCAATCCGCCACATCCATCAACCAGATTCTCGACGAAGACGAAGCGCAGTTTGCTCCCCGCATCGCGGGCGACCTCGTCGCCTCTGCCGTTGGCTCCTACCGCATCCGAGCTTCGACCATCGTGATCACCGACGTCACCGAAGACATCGGGAGTGCCCAGATATCGGTTGGAGGCGCCCCAGGCGCACGTAACGACGTGAACCTTTTTCCGTCTGGAAGGGGGCGGCTTCGATTCACGTGTCGAGGGGCCACGCTCACCCTCTTCGATTCCTCGGGCGACCACCTCAAGCTGACGCGGCAGCCGATTCCGGCTAGCGCTCCGTAAACCCTTCAGCTCACGGTCGAGGTGAGGATCTCGCCGTTTGATGTGGTTTCGACGTTGCCGCTCCGGCGCGGGCCAGTGATCGAGAGCCGGATCACCACCCGTCCATCGAGCGACGTCGATCGCCCGATGTAGAGGTAGGTCGCGAGCGCTTCTTCGATGCGGATCGGCCGCGCGGTTTCGAGCTCGCGTTCCGCGGCTCGAACAGTGTCGGGGAGCCGCGCGAGGTTCACCGCTGTCGTGGGGTAGAGCGACGCGTCGACTACCTCTTGAGGTCCCGACAGGTGCACGGGCTCCGGCGCGCTCACCTCGCCGTCGCGCCAGGTGTAGCTATCGATGTGATCGGGCACTTTGGGGTCTTGGGCCTCGACGATCATGTACTCGGGATAGATCGTGATGTCGGTGACCTGCGCCGGCGAGATGCCCACCTGCTGCTCGATGTCTTCCAGCGCCCCTTGCGCCGCGCCGCGATCGTGCAACAGGTCGACGGGGAGATCGGTGTTGTCGGGCGTGGGGATCGTGTCGGTCGAGGTGGTCGTCGTGCATGCCGCGAGTCCGAAGGTGATCAACGCAACGGCGATCAGCACTCGGTGATTCATACGGCTGTTCATACCGCGGTCCATCCGCCGTCCACCGGGAGCACGGTGCCGGTCACGAAGCTGCTCGCGTCGGACGCGAAGAACAGCAGCGCGCCGTCGAGCTCGTGTTCCTCACCGCCGCGTCCCATCGGCGTTCGTTGGAACATCCAACGTTCCGAGCGCTCGTCGCCGAACATCGACCCTTCGGTCATCTCGGAACGGAACCATCCCGGAGCGAGGGTATTCACGCGGATGCCCTTCCGGGCCCATTGAGCCGCGAGCTCGCGCGTCAGGCTCACGAGGCCGCCCTTCGACGCGGCGTAGCCCGCGTCGGGGATCTGGCCGATGCCGCCCATCGCCCAGACCGACGCGATGTTCACGATGGATCCACTTCGGCCGGCGTCGATCATCGTGCGGGCAGTGAGCGCCGAGAGCGCGAAGGGCGCCACGAGGTTGATTTGGAGCTCGTGACGGAACTCGTCGACCGTCTCTTCGGTCGCGGCCTTCACGAGGTTGACGCCGGCGTTGTTCACCAGCACGTCGATGTGGCCGTGGCGGGCGATCGCGGCGTCGACGATCGTCGCCGGTGAGTCGGGATCACTCAGGTCGCAGGGCACGGCGAGCGCGTCGCGCAGCTCTGACGCGAGCGCTTCGAGGCGGTCGCGTCGGCGGGCCACCAGCACGAGCGATGCGCCGGCCGCGTCGAGGATGCGGGCAAACCGAGCGCCAAGTCCGGCGCTGGCGCCCGTCAGGATGACGACACGGTCGTCGAGGCGGAAGGGTGCGAGCGGGTCGATCGGTGTCATAGGAGGTCGGTCGGTGTCATAGGAGTTGGTACGCCCCCGGGGACTCGAACCCCGAA
>CAMDCC010000003.1 GCA_945889545.1 Bifidobacterium breve
TGCCTGGCCACCACCGTGCTCATCGTCGGCAAACTCATCGACCACCGCGACCGATGGAACCTCAACTGAGCACCTATCCGCTCAAGTCCTTATGGACGAGTTCTGCGAGCGACCCGGCCCGAGAACCGCCACGGGCCCCGGACCCGACCGACCCGGCGCGACACCAGCCGCGCCCCGCGCACCCACTCGTCGAGATGCGCCTCCGCTTCTGGTGCGGCGTCGGTCGTACTGAACACCGCGACCGCAGCCACGATCGCCGCGACCTCCTCGTCGGACGCGTCGGGCGAGATGGCCCGAAGGGTCGGTCCGCCACCTCGTGTGGTCATGACGTGGTCACTCCGGACGCGATGGACTCAACCCGGCGAAGCAACATGGTTAGAGGGGAAGATTGCCGTGTTTGCGCTGGGGGAGCTGCTCGCGCTTGGTGCGCAGCATCGCCAGCGAACGCACGAGCACGCGGCGGGTGTCACGAGGATCGATCACGTCGTCGACGTAGCCCCGCTCGGCCGCGATGTACGGGTTGGCGAAGCGCTCCGTGTACTCCTCGATGAGCTCGGCACGCCGCGACTCCGGGTCACCGGCCGTCTCGATCTCCTTGCGGAAGATGATGTTGACGGCGCCCTGCGGCCCCATCACCGCCACCTCGGCCGACGGCCACGCAAACGCGAGGTCGGCGCCGATCGACTTGGAGTTCATGACCACGTACGCGCCGCCGTACGCCTTGCGCGTGATCACCTGCACCCGCGGCACCGTGGCCTCGCAGTACGCGTAGAGCAGCTTGGCGCCGTGGCGGATGATCCCGCCGTACTCCTGGTCGGTGCCGGGCAGGAATCCGGGCACGTCCACGAACGTGACCAGCGGAACGTTGAACGCGTCGCACAGGCGCACGAACCGCGCCGCCTTCTCGGAGGCGTCGATGTCGAGCGTGCCCGCGAGCACCTGCGGCTGGTTGCCCACGATGCCCACCGAGTAGCCGTCGAGCCGGGCAAACCCGCACACGATGTTCTGCGCCCACAGTGCGTGCACCTCGAAGAAGTCGCCGTCGTCCACGACCTGGGCGATGACGGCCTTGATGTCGTAGGGCTTGTTGGGTGCGTCGGGGATGAGCGCCACGATGTCCTCGCAGCGGCGCTCAGGATCGTCGCTGGGCTCGAAGTACGGCGGCTCCTCGAGGTTGTTCGCCGGGAGGAACGACAGCAGGTAGCGCACCTGCGCGAGCGCGGTCTCCTCGTCGTCGGCCACGAAGGTGCACACGCCCGACTTCGACGCGTGCGTCATGGCGCCGCCGAGCTCCTCCTGGGTCACGTCCTCGCCGGTGACGGTCTTCACCACGTCGGGCCCGGTGATGAACATGTGCGACGTGCCCTTCACCATGAACACGAAGTCGGTGATGGCCGGTGAGTAGACGGCGCCACCGGCGCATGGCCCGAGAATCACGCTGATCTGCGGGATCACCCCCGACGCCTTCACGTTGCGGAAGAAGATCCCGCCGTAGGCGTCGAGCGAGACCACGCCCTCCTGGATGCGGGCGCCCGCACCGTCGTTGAGGCCCACCATCGGGGCTCCCACCGACTCGGCGAGATCCATGACCTTGTGGATCTTCTCGGCGAACACCTCGCCGAGCGCGCCGCCGAACACCGTGAAGTCTTGGGCAAACACGAACGTCTTGCGGCCGTCGATCATCCCCCAGCCGGTGACCACGCCGTCGGTGAGCGGACGGGTGTTCTCGATGCCGAACCCATGCGCCCGGTGGCGGGCGAGCATGTCGAGCTCCACGAACGAGCCGGGGTCGAGCAGCTTCTCCAGCCGCTCCCGGGCTGTGAGCTTGCCCCGATCGTGCTGACGGGCGACGGCGGCATCGCTCCCGGCGTGCAGCGCCTCTTCCCGCAGGGCGGCAAGCTGCTCGAGCCGCTCCTCGATCGGGTGCGGCTTCGCCGGCGGCGCGCTGGCCGCAGCAGGCTCCCCGTGCAAGGCCGAGCCTTCAGCCGCTTCCTGGATCTCCGACTCTTCCAATGCCACCAGACGTCTCTCCCGTTGTGAGGAGGTGAAGCGTACCGGCCGTCGCTCCCGCCGATCCGAGAGCCGGTACTAAGCGGCGCGCTCCGGAGGGGCGGTTACCGGCGGGCTCGCTTCCCCGTTGGTATCGGGATGAGCGACGTGACGATGGCCAGCGCGCCGCCCGCCCCGATGATCTGGCGCGGAGTGATGGTCACGCGAGAAACCGTGTTCATGAGGCTGGGCCGGCTGGCCGGGGTCTCAGGGATTGTGGAAGTGCGCGACCGCGATGTACACGCCGGTGCCGCCAGGACTTGCGACGCACCCGGCGGCGGCGTTCACCGAGGGGCTGAGGATCGAGTCCATGTTGGCCTTGTGGCCGGGGCTCGCGAGCCAGCCGTTCATGGCCTTCGTGGCGCCCAGTGTGGCCGACGGGCACTGACCGGTTGAGGAGTACATGCAGTAGAGGTTCTCCGACGCCGACGACGCGCCCGGGTAGTAGCTCATGAGCGTGGCGCCCGACGTGTGGAACGAGGCGAGGGAGCTGGAGCACGCACTGGGCGTGACCGTGGCGAGGATCCGGGCGACCGTCGCCTCGGCGCCGTTGCTCGAACTGTCGAGGTTGTACATGCGGTACTTCTGGTGGCAGGCCTCGACGGCTTGCGAGAGCGTGCCGCCGACCGTGCAGCTGACGGTGGGAGGAGGCGGGGGTGGCGGTGCCGGCTTCGGCGCGCACGCGGCGAGCGCGAGCGCAGCGACGGGCAGGATCACGAAGCCCGCGAGCCGGCGTCGATGCTTGGGAATGGGGCTGGTCATTCCTGTTCCTCCACCGGAGCGATCTCGATCTGGATGCGCAGGAGCACATCCACTCCGAGGGTATCGGCAGTCAGAGATCAGGGCTGCAGGGGGCCGGACAAATTCTTACCAAACTTCCGACAACCCCAAACGCCCCCAAACGCCCCCAACGTCGAGTCTCCCGGAACTCGGGGAAAGCTGGAACTCGGGGAAAGCTGGAACTCGGGGAAGGCTATGGGTTGTGGAACTGGGCCACCGCCACGTACACACCGGTGCCACCCATCGACGTCGCGGTGCACGCCCCGCCGCCGTTCACGGCGCGGCTCAGGATCGAGTCCATGTTGGCCTTGTGACCCGGGCTGACCAGCCACGCGCTCACGGCGTGGCTGGCACCGAACGCGGGCGTGGGACACGCGCCGGTCGAGAAGTAGAGGCAGTACAGGTTCTCCGACACCGACGTGGCGCTCGGGTACTGCTGGCGCAGGTTGGGGGTCGGGTTGTTGGAGGACCCGCTGTGGAACGAGGCGAGGGAGCTCTGGCACTGCGCCGGTGTGATCAGGGCGGCGATGCGCGCGGCCGTGCTCTGAGCGCTGGGACTCGTGGTGTCGACGATGTACGACCGGTAGGTCAGGTGACACTGCTCGATCGCGATGGCGTGGGTGGCCCCGTTACAGCTCG
This sequence comes from Bifidobacterium breve, assembly GCA_945889545.1. GTDB lineage: Bacteria > Actinomycetota > Acidimicrobiia > IMCC26256 > PALSA-555 > SHVJ01. The sequence goes on from CAMDCC010000003.1 coordinate 3,469, forward strand.
GAGGGGCCGGCGCGGTCGTCGTCGTGGTGGTCGCCCGCGTCTTCTGGCCGACGTCCTCCGTTCCCCACCGATCCGCAGCCGCTGTGACTGCGCTCGCCTTCTGGGGAGCCGGCGCGGGCGTGGGCCCAGGGTTACACGCCGTGAGCACGATGGCAGCCGCAGGAACGAGGACGATCCCCGCGATCCAGCGTCGACGTCTGCTGCCGGTGGTCATCGGTCTCCTCCGCCTGGCACTGCACCGCACGTGCGGTCGCACCGAGATGCGAAGGGGTTGTCGGCAGATCAGGACTCGGACTTGATCGGTTCGCGCAGATTCTCCTGCACCAGCTCGATCAGAGTGCCGAGGGCGCCCTTGGGGTGTACGAAGGCCACGGTGGTGCCCCGGCTGCCGGGGCGGGGGGCGTCGTCGAGCACCCGGTGGCCGGCGGCCTTCACCCGCTCGAGGGCAACGGAGCAGTCGGCGACCCGGTAGCCCACGTGGTGGATGCCCTCACCCTTCTTCTCCAGGAACTTCGCCACCGGTGAGTCGTCGCGGGTCGGCGTGAGGAGCTGCACATAGGAGTCGGCCACCTTCAGCAGCACTTCCTCTACGCCGTCGCGCTCCACCACCTCGCGGTGTGCAACCTCACAGTCGAAGGTGTCGCGGTAGTACGCGACCGCGGCGTCGAGATCCTTCACCGCGATGGCGATGTGATCGATCTCCGTAAAAAGAGTCATCTCAGGCCACCTTCGCGATCACGAGCCGTACCGGCGGAAGAGCGTGATCTTCGCCAGCAATCGCTCGCGCATCTCGGGGTCGGTCACACCGAGACCTTCTTCTGGTGCGTTCACGAGGATGCCGAGCTTGCCCTCGTGCTGGTTGTGATGCACCTGGAACGCAGCCTCGCCGGTGTCGTCGAGTGAGAACACCTTCGAGAGCGCCGGATGAATCCGGCCCTCGCACACGAGTCGGTTCGCTTCCCATGCTTCGCGGTAGTTCGCGTAGTGACAGCCCTTGAGCGTCTTCAGGTTCATCCAGAGATAGCGGTTGTCGAACTCGAGCATGAAGCCGCTCGTGGCCGCGCAGGTGATGATCATCCCGCCGCGCTTGGCCACGAACACCGACGCACCCATCGTCGAGCGACCTGGGTGCTCGAACACGATGTCGGGGTCGGTGCCTGTGAGCTCGCGGATCTTCTTGCCGAGGCGCAGCCACTCTTTCGGATCCTGGGTGTGCTCGTCGCTCCAGAACTTGTAGCCCTCGGCCTTGCGGTCGATGACGGCCTCGCACCCCATCTCGTTGAGGAGCGCGGCCTTCTCGGGCGACGAGACCACACCTACCGGGATGCCTCCGCCGTTCAGCACGTACTGCACCGCGTAGGCGCCGATTCCGCCGCTGGCACCCCAGATGAGCACGGTCTGGCCCTGCGTCATCTGCGAGCCGTTGGGGCTCACGATCATGCGGTAGCTCGTGGAGTTGCACAGCGGGTTCACCGCCGACTCCTCCCATGTGAGGTGCGCCGGCTTCGGCATGAGCTGGTTGGCCTTGGCCACCGCGATCTCGGCGAGTGCCCCGTAGTTCGTCTCGAAGCCCCAGATGCGCTGGCTGGTGGCCATCATCGAGTCGTCGTGCGCCGACGGATCCTGGTCGTCCACATAATTGGAGTGCACGGTCACGGCGTCGCCCGGCTTCCAGTTGCGCACCGCCGAGCCCACTCGCAAGACCACGCCGGCGGCGTCGGATCCGATCACGTGGAACGGCTGGTCGTGGCGCGCGCCCCACACGCTCTCCTTGGCGAGCCGCTTCAAGAAACCGAACGTGGGCAGCGGCTCGAAGATCGACGTCCACACGGTGTTGAAGTTGATCGACGACGCCATCACCGCCACGTACGCCTCGTCGGGCGCGAGTTCCGGAAGCGCGACATCGTCGACGTGGACCGACTTGCGCGGGTCCTTCTCCTCCGACGGGAGGTCGGCGAACATCTCCTGCTCGTCGGCCCGCACGACGGCGGCGCGAAACGAGGCCGGAAGCGGGAGTGCCGCGAGTTCCTCAGCGGGCGCGCCCTCGAGGATCGCAGTGCGGATGGCGTCCATCTCTTGGCTCATAGGGCCGACAGGCTATGCGTCAGCACAAGATCGGCGCCGAAGCGTGGTGCCGGGCGAGGGCCGAAACGCGGCACCATGGACCGATGAACGGGACACCGGCGCACCGCCATGGCGTGTGGACCCACGAGCATCACCATCACGGTGCTCATCGGCATGCCCGCTTGCCGTTCCGCTCCAAGACTCCGGGCGACGACCACGGGCATGTTCACGGCCATGGCCACACGCATGGCCGCGTCGATCCCTCGATCATCCGGTCGCGCGCTGGGGTCCGAGCCGTCGCGATCAGCCTCGGCATCCTGGCAGCGACGGCCGCCCTCCAGGTGGTGGTGTTCATCAGCTCGGGGTCGGTGGCGCTGCTTGCCGACTTGATCCACAACACCGGCGACGCCCTCACGGCGTTGCCGCTCGGCGCGGCCTTCCTGCTGCGAAGCCGACGGGCGGAGCGCTGGTCTGGGTATGCCGTCGTCGTGATGATCCTCGTCTCGGCGTTGGTGGCCGCGTACGAGGCCGTCGACCGCTTGATCGATCCTCGGAAGCTCGACCATCTGTGGGCCCTTGCCGCCGCCGGGGTCGTGGGGTTCATCGGCAACGAGCTCGCCGCACAAGTTCGACTCCGCGCCGGGCGACGCCTCGACAGCCCCGCCCTCATGGCCGACGGCGCGCATGCCCGCGTCGACGGCTACGTCTCGCTCGGCGTGGTCGCCAGTGCCGGAGTCGTCGCCGCGGGTTGGGAAGCCGGCGATCCGATCATCGGCTTGGCCATCACCGCGGTGATCCTGCGCATCACGTGGCAAGCGTGGCGGACCGTGCGCGCCGACCACGACGATCACGATCACGCACACTGACCCACGTTCCGATTCACGCGCGGTATGTTGACCGCACTCCCCCCGCCTTCCTGGACGCTTCGGCTTGACCTGGAATGGCGGGGCTTTTCGTTGCAGGACAGGACGCGAAACGGCCCCCCGAAGGGGGCCGTCTAACCAGGGATGCGCTCCCTGGCGAGGTACGTAGAAATGATACCCAGGTAATCGGCCCGAAATCCACCCCTCTGGAGCACAGTGGAACGCGTAATCGCATACATCGACGGGCTGAACGTGTACCACGGCCTCTGCGACAAGAAGCTTCGGAAGTTCTTGTGGCTGGACTTGGTGGCACTCGTCGAAAGCCTGCTGAAGCCGCAGCAGCAACTGAGAGAGACGAAGTACTTCACGGCGCGAGTCTCGATTCCCCCCGACAAGGTGCGCCGTCAGAGCATCTACATCGACGCACTGACGGCCTGCGGTGTCCACGTCATCGAGGGCAAGTTCCAGGACTCCAAGATCAAATGCAATCGGTGCGGGCGGGTGTGGAGCGATCATGAAGAGAAGCAGACGGACGTCAACATCGCGGTGGCGATGATGACCGATGCTCATCTCGACCTCTTCGACGTTGCGCTGCTGATCTCCGGGGACAGCGACCTCTCGCCCCCAACTCGCAGAATTCCTGAACTGCACCCAGGCAAGCGCATCGTCGTCGCGAGCCCGCCGGGGCGGCACTCACTCGATCTGGCCCATGCTGCCGGCGCGTCCTTCATCATTTCGGCAAACAAGGTGCGCAAGGCTCAGTTTCCGCCCGAAGTCACCACAGCGTCGGGCCATATCCTGCGACGCCCACCGGTCTGGGGGTAGTGGCTCAGTTTTGATCGAGCCTCAGCACGAGCAAGGCCCCTCCGATCTCGCTATCCGACGAGGTTCTCCGGCGGGCCGTCACGACGCCTTGCAAGTTCCTTGGCGAACATGGATTTCTCATCCTGGGATGTCGACTGGTACGCCGCGTTTGAGGCATAGCGCCGGCTCACTACTAGCGCCGCGCAGCGCTCGACGCCGCCCGCCCAGCCGCTGACATACGGCGTCGTTTCAGAATCCCTGATCTTTTCAGAATCCCCGGGAAGAGCCAACACCACAATCCCGGCGACGATCACCAGGGCAAGGAGCCCCAGAACGATCGAACGGAACCTGTGATCGGAGGCCATCGGAGCCACTACACCACGCGTTCGGCTTCGTAGCCCGTCAGTCCAGAAGCACCGCGATCCCCGGAGGTCAAGACCTCCGCCGCGGCAAACCTGAGCCGGTACCCGTCTGGGCTCATCAGGCTCCACGACGTAGAGTGAGATCATTCGTCTCTGCCTTCTGGACGCCTCGGCTGTCCTGGGATGGCGGGGCTTTTCGTTTCGGGACACGCGGTGACGACGCGCGTTGCAGTCGTCGCACGACCATGACGCGTCGTCGGCGACGCTGACCTTCTGGCTAGAGCCAAGCGGGTGATGGTTCTGTACGATCCACCCACACCATTCCGCGCCTGAAAGGCAGCCTCGATGCCCGGCTCCGTCATCGTCTCGACGGCCCGCACTCCCATCGGCAAGCTCTCCGGCGCGCTCGCGTCGATGAGCGCCATGGACCTCGGCGGTGTCGCCATCAAGGCCGCGCTCGAGCGCGGCGGCGTCGGCCCTGAGCAGGTCGACTACGTGATCATGGGTCAGGTGCTCGGCGCGGGCCAAGGGCAGATCACCGCGCGCCAAGCCGCGGCAAACGCGGGCATCCCGATGACCGTTCCCGCGCTCACCGTGAACAAGGTGTGCTTGTCGGGCATGAACGCGATCTACCTCGCCGATCAGATGGTGCAAGCTGGCGACGCCGAAGTGGTGGTGTGCGGTGGCATGGAGTCGATGACGAACGCGCCGTACCTGCTGCCCGGCGCGCGCGCCGGCCTGCGCATGGGCAACTCGGAGATTGTCGACTCACTCATCCAAGACGGTCTGTGGTGCGCGTTCGACGCGGTGCACATGGGCACCGGCACCGAGAAGTACGTGGGCGAGTTCGGTGGTCTCACCCGCGAGCTCATGGACGACGCCGCGGCCAAGAGCCACGAGCGCGCCGCCGCCGCGGCCAAGGAAGGCCGCTTCGCCGACGAGATCACGCCGGTCGCGATCCCCCAGCGCAAGGGCGACCCAATCATGTTCGAGGTGGATGAGGGCGTCCGCCCGGAGACCACCACCGAGTCGCTCGGCGCCCTGCGCCCGGCGTTCGGCAAGGAGGGCGCGATCACGGCCGGCAACGCCTCGCAGATCTCCGATGGCGGCGCCGCCCTGGTGGTCACCAGCACCGAGAAGGCCGAGGAGCTGGGGCTCACGCCCATCGCCGAGCTCGTGAGCTTCGGCATGGTGGCCGGGCCCGACACCTCGCTGCTCACCCAGCCCTCGCGGGCGATCAAGCGGGCGCTCGAGCAGATCGACAAGCCCGTTTCGGCCATCGACCTCTTCGAGCTGAACGAAGCGTTCGCTGCGGTCGGGCTGGCGGCGATGAAGGACCTCGGCATCTCCGACGACGTCGTCAACGTGAACGGCGGCGCGATCGCGCTCGGTCACCCGATCGGCATGTCGGGTGCGCGCCTGGTCATCACGCTCGTCAACGAGCTGCGCCGACGGGGCGCGTCGCTCGGCGCCGCAGCATTGTGCGGTGGCGGCGGTCAAGGCGACGCCGCGATCGTGCGCGCGCTGTAATCCGCGACCTGCAGTCGCGAGCCCACGCTCCCCGTCACAGACCCTGTGCGAGTTCGCGCGCGTCACTGGGTGATCGCGGCCGCGGTCGTGCTGCTGGTGTTCGCCGCGGGCTGTCAGCCGGAGATCGACTTCGATGTCGACGGGCGTCAGTCGCAGATCGACCGGGTGGTGGTCACGGCCGTCCTCGATGTCGCCGGCGTCGTCCACGTGCAGCAGCGGTACACGTTCGCCTCGGCCGACGGCGGCACGGTCGCGTTTCCCGACCTGGTTAAGGGCGTGACGTTCCTCCCCGGCGCGTCAAACATCACGCTCGACGGCGAGCCGGTCACACCGGTGGAAGCCACATTCCAGGCGCAGCTGCGGATCACGAAGCGCACCGCGACGGTCGGGTGGGACCTCACTGGTGTCGTCCAGCGCTACCAGGACATCGCGGTCCTCGACTTCGACGTGCTGACCGCGCCGAACGACGCCTCCCGCCAGGACCCCGACGTCGATCTCTCCGGCACGCTCTCGCTGCCCGAAGTCGCGTTGGCGGGAGTTGCGGAGGATGTGATCGAGCCGCACCTGCACGGCGGGCGAGATCGCTCGGTTACCGTCGCCGGCCGCGTCATCCGGTTCTCGTCGTAGGCACCGATCTGGATGCCGCGCCAGGAGCTCGACGTGGCCCTCCCGAGCGGCCTCCTGCCGTATGTGGAGGCGATCCCCACCACGTTCCTCTCGTCGTTCCAGCTCACGCAGTCGATCCGGGACACCGCCGACGAGACCACCGAGCGCACACTCGGGTCGCTCGACACTCAATCCGACGTGGTGCGCTGGATCCTCACCGGTCTTGCGTTCGGCCTGCCCGCCATCTTCTGGCTGCTCGTCGTCAAGGTGCTCCTCGTTCGGTTCCGAGACCGGCGCCGAGTGGTCGGCGATGTGCCGAAGGAGCTCGTCGATCCGCCGAGCGCGGCGGACCCGGCGGTCGTGGCCGTGCTTAAAGGCGAAGGACGCCCGGATCGCACGGCCGTGGCCGGCACGATCCTCGCGATGGCCGCTCGGAAGGCCGTCGACATCCAGGCCTACGGCGATCGACTCGTGGTGAAGATCCCGCTCGGCTTGTCTGGCGCCAACACGTCGGAGCAGCTCGTGCTCAACGCGCTCCGGGCGGAGGCCTCGCCCGAGGGCGTGATCGAAGGCCCACCGGTGTGGCGCGGCTCGACGCGCTGGTTCCGCGCCTTCCGCCGCGACGCCGTGAAGCGGGCGCGTGACGAGGGGATGGTGACGCGCTGGATGCCGCTGCTGCCGCTCACGGGTGCGCTCACCACCACCGGCGTGGGCATCGGGATCTTCTTCTTCACCGAACCGGTCGTGTACACCGCGATCGTGATGAGCGTGCAGGTGATCGCGTGGGTTGTGTCGTTCATCTCCGGGTGGACGCTCACCGACGCCGGGTGGCGCAACCGCGCGGTGTGGCACTCGTTCGCGCGCTACATCAAGAACCAGGGCAAGCTCGACACAGACGTCGGCCCGGCCGGTGTCGTGATATGGGGTCCGTACCTCGTGTACGGCGCCGTACTGGGCGAAGCCGACGGCGCGACGCGCCCGTTGACTCCCTGAGGTCAGTTCGCGTGCGGTTGACATTGAGCACTGGTCAGCCAACACTCGTCCCGGAACGCCGGGCGGGAACGAAAGGGCACCCTATGGCCTCGTCTCAGACGGTCTCGCCTCCCGAAGCACGCGCCGCCGTCAATCCGCTGCGCTTTGTCCTGTCGTATCTCGCGACCCTGCTCTCGTACTTCCTCGCATTCGTGAGCTTCCTGGTGGCCATCCCGTGGGCCGGGCTCCGAGGTGTGAGTGACTGGCTCGAGGGAAAGGGCGGGAAGACCGCATCGGGCGCCGCGCCCATGTATGCGGTGCTGGGTTTCCCGTTCCGAGTCGGTGCGCTCGCCACCACGATCCCTTTCTGGCCACTCTGGAATGCAGGCGCGCCGTATCGCCAGGTGCGGCTCGGACCCTCGGGACTCGGACGCTCCGTCGCCATGATCCTGTCACTCGCCTGCTGGCCGGTGTTCGTCAAGCCGCCGTGGTTCGAGAATTTCATGCGTGCGTTCACGGACACGCTCCGTACGGGACGAGATCACGCAATCGATGGGAGCGGTCCAATCGGACCATGACGCGGGGCGTTACGCGTTGACCTCGCGACGACCTTCGAACGCGCGGCCGAGTTCGCTGGTCAAGCGCCTACGCTCCCCCGTCATGCTCCTGACGACGCCGGCCCGGCGTCGCACCCGAGGCCTCGCCTCCATCGATGCTCGCACTGCTCGCTTCCTTGCCGGCGGGCTGCTCGGTGTCGCTGCGCTACGGCCGATGATGGGAGTCGACCTCACTCCAACGTGCCCGTTGCGCTCGATCACCGGCGTCCCGTGCCCGCTGTGTGGCACGGCGCGTGGCGTGGACGCGCTCGTGCACGGCGACCTGGGGCGAGCGCTCGTGCTCAATCCCGGAGTGCTGCTCCTTGCCGCGGCCACGCTCTTCCTCATGGTGCAGTGGCGGATGCCACGGGTGACCGTCCCGGTCCGGACGATCGCCGGTGTGCTCGCTGTGCTCTGGATCTGGCAGCTGGCCGGGTTCTCGACCGCTTGATCACGATCACGATCACGAATCGCTCGCCCAACACCTAGGAGTCTCGATGACGCAGCCGCCACCACCACCACCCGGTACGCCACCGCCCCCGCCGCCTGGGACGCCACCGCCCGGCAGCGGTTGGGGTCAGGCGCCTGCTGCGGGATCGTTCCGAGTGGGCGAAGCCATCTCGTACGGCTGGACCGTCTACTGGCAGAACGCCGGACCGATGATCGTGCTGGCGCTCGTGATCTTCGGCGTGAACATGGCCATCGGTCTGGCTGGCAGCAACTTCGACAACGCGACGAGCCAGGTGCTGCTCAACATCATCAGCTTCCTGATCGGGATCATCCTCGCCATGGGGCTCATCCGGGCGTCGCTGGCGGTGGTGTCGGGCGGCACGCCAGCCGTCGCCATGTTGTTCCTGACCGAAGGGTTCGGTGCCTACTTCCTGGCGTCGATCTTGGTCGGCATCGGCGTGGTGCTCGGCATGATCGCTCTCATCGTCCCCGGGATCATCCTGGCGATCATGTGGCACTTCTTCGGCTACGTGATCGTGGAGGACCCATCAACGGGCGCCCTCGACGCGATGCGGCGATCGGCGGAGATCACTCGGGGCCACCGCTGGCAGCTCCTCGGGCTCGGGTTCGCCCTGCTCGGCCTCAACATCCTTGGGCTCCTGCTCTGCATCGTGCCCATCATCTTCACCTACGGCATCACTGCGATCACCGTGGCCTACACCTACAGGCACCTCACCGGTCAGGCGGTGGTCCAGCCATGACGGGGAGGTCTGGCCCTCCCCGTCGGCCCCTCCCAGCGCCGCTCGAGCCGCGGCTCTGAGGTTCCGAGGCGCAAGCCGCCTCGGGGCGACCCCCGAGCTCACGGACTCGGGATTTCTTTGGTCACGACTCGACTCGCTCGGTGACCTGTCGGCGATCACCGACGCCGACACGTTGCGCGCTGCACTCGCCCGCCTGTGCGCCGTCGATTCCAGTCGCGCCGGCACCGCCTGACGCTCCCCAGTTCTTCACGCGTCGACTACGCGTCGACTACGCGTCGACTACGCGTCGACCTCGCGGCGTCCTTCGAACGCGCGGCCGAGCGTGACCTCGTCGGCGTACTCGAGATCCCCCCCGACCGGCAGGCCACTCGCGATGCGGGTGATGCGAATGCCGAGCGGCTTGAGCACCTTCGCCACGTACATTGCCGTGGTCTCGCCTTCGATGTTGGGGTTCGTAGCGAGGATCACCTCTTGCACACCTTCTTCCCCGACGCGCCGGACGAGCTCCTTCACGCGGAGCTGTTCCGGTCCGATCCCCTCGATGGGTGAGATGGCGCCCTGGAGCACGTGATACCGACCGTGAAACTCGTGGGTGCGCTCGACCGCGACGATGTCGGGCGCTTCCTGGACCACGCACAACAGCGAGGGGTCGCGGCGATCGTCGCGGCAGAACGTGCACAGCTCGCCTTCGGCCATGTTGAAACAGCGCCGACACCACGTGATGCGGGCCTTGGCCTCGGTGATGGCCTTGGCCAGACGGTTGGCGTCTTCGGGGGCGACCTTCAGCAGGTAGAACGCGACGCGCTGCGCCGACTTCGGGCCGATGCCCGGAAGCCGACCGAGCTCGTCGATGAGCGTTTGTACTGGTCCTTCATGCAGCGCCACGGGGAGTAGGTCGGGCTCAGCCGAGGAGGCCGTCGAGCGCGCCCATGTCGATTCCCTCGGTGACCGAGCCCATGCGCTGCGTGGCCAGGCCCTGCGCGGCGCGCTGCGCCTCGGTGACGAGCGCGAGCACGAGGTCTTCGAGCATCTCGACGTCGTCGGGATCGACCACCGACGGGTTGATGGTGATCGATCGGATCTCGCCGGCGCCGGTGACGACGGCCTTGACCATTCCGCCGCCCGCGGAGACCTCGACGGTCTCTTCGGCCAGGGCCGACTGCGCGGCAGCCATGTCGGCTTGCATCTTCTGCACCTGCGCCATCATCTGGTTGAGCTGCCCGCTCTGGCCGCCACCCGCTGGCTTCTGCTTCGCCAAGTTCCTTACATCCTTCTCGTGTTCACGTTCACGTGCCCGCGCCGCGCGGGACCTCTTCGACGACGGTAGCGCCGAGCTGTTGCTCTAACAGGGTGACGGTCGTGGGTGCACCGTCCGGGACGTCGGTGTTCAGTGAGAGGTCGATGTCGGCGATCTCCTCCATCTCGGGGGATTCGTCGCTGAACGGCTCGACCGGATGAGACGGCGGATCAGACAGTGGATCAGATGGCGGGTCGGGCGGAGGCGCCGAAGGCATCGCATCGGCTGCGGGCGGCTGCCCGCCGCTGAGTGCGAACTCGTCGGCCGGCTCGAGGTTGAAACGGACCGTGCGCCCCAGACGGTGTGCGAGCGCAGCGCGAATGGTGTCGGCTTCCTTCTTGAAGCGCGGTTTCGCCGCTTCGATCATCGCCGGCGGTACGCCAAAGACCACGACGTCGTCGTCGACCCGAAGCGGTTGTGCGTTCTGCACCGCGCTGCGCGTGGCAACCGGGAGCTCCGGCAGGATCGCGCTCCACGCCACGATCACATCGTCGACCTCGAGCGGCGTGGTGGGCGCCTCGGGCTTCGGGTCCGGTGCGGGTTCCGGCTCAGGCTCAGGCTCGGGTTCCGGCGCCGGGTCGGTTGGCGCCTCGGCCGCTTCAGCCCGCAGCGCGCCCAGCGTTCGGCGCGGCGACGGTGCGGTGCCGCCTTCCGGCGGAGCGGTGCCCGATGGTGCGGTGCCCATCGACCGGGCCGGTGACCGAGTCGGCACTGGCGTGTCGCCGCCGGCCATCGCGCGCTCGAGCCGCTCGATGCGCTCGACCACGGTTTGGAGCGGCGGGCCCGCGTCGCGCCGACTGAGTCGCACGAGCGCTACTTCGAGCACGAGGCGCGGATCCGCGGCCTCAGTGCCCCGCATGTCGGTGACAGCCTGTCCGAGCGTCTCGATCACGCGCACCAGCGCGGCGTTGCCGAGCGCGAGGCCGAGCTCACGCAAACGCTCCTGCTCTGCTTCCGGCGCGTCGACCCGCACGCGACCAGCACCGGCCGTGAGGAGGAACGCGTCTCGTGCCGTCGCGAGGAGATTCTCGGCGGCGCGGCGGGGCTCGTGACCAGCTTCGAGCAGCTCACCGAGAGCTACGAGCGCACCGGGCGAGTCTTCGCCGGCAATCGCTTCGAGGATGCGCACCCGCAAGGGGAACGGTGCACCACCGAACAGAGCCGCGACCGCTTCGGCCTCGAGCGGGCCGGTCTCGTGCGCGAGGACCTGATCGAGCAGCGACTCTGCGTCGCGGGCCGAGCCCGCGCCGGCCGCGGCGATCACCTCGAGCGCTTCTGGGTCGGCCTTCACGCCCTCGCGGCTGCAGAGATCGCCGAGGCGTTGTACGAGCTGATCGACAGACAGGAGGGTGAACTCGAAGTGCTGGGTGCGCGACCGGATCGTCGGCAGCACCTTCTCCGGGTTTGTGGTGGCCAGCACGAACACCACGTGACTCGGCGTCTCCTCCAACGTCTTGAGCAACGCATTGGCCGCCGGGTCGGTGAGCATGTGGACCTCGTCGAGCACGTACACCTTCGTGCGGGACGCGGCACCCATCCCGAGCGTGGAGCTCTCGATCACGTCGCGGATGTTGTCGATACCCCGGTTCGACGCAGCATCGAGCTCGAAGAAATCAAGGAAACGACCCGCCGAGATCGCCGTGCAGTTCTCGCACTCACCGCACGGCTCGCCCTCGGACCCGAGGTTCGTGCAGTTCAGTGCCTTCGCAAGGATGCGCGCGGTGGTGGTCTTGCCGGTTCCGCGTGGCCCCGAGAACAGGTAGGCGTGCCCGACGCGCTCGTCGCGCACCGCATTGCGCAACCCAGTCGTGACGTGCTCCTGGCCCACGAGCTCATCAAAGCGCTGCGGCCGGTACTTCCGATAGAGGGATTGGTACGCCACGGGGCGACTGTATCTACCAAGCGAGCACCCGGATCCATGCCCAGGCATGCGGCGCCGGAGGCGCTCGCCAGGGAGCGAGCGAGTAGAGAAGTACGGACCGTGCACCCTCCGTCGACCCGAGCACGCCGCGGAACGGTTTCCCGACGTAGCTCAGGTCAGGCTTGCCTGCGGCACACAGAACCTTCCGCTGAGAGCTGCTTCCTTCCGGACCTGACTCGGTTCGCGGGATTCCGTTGCGCAGGACCCGACCCTCAACGCCACGTTGGGACCGATCATGCGGCGGCCCGTTCCTCGGAAGGGGATTCAGCCCCCCATACGTGGATTTGGGGTACAGGGCACCACGAGCTCCCCACCTAGCACGGTCCGCGCTGCGAGCGTATCCGGGCCACGTACGATCGCCATCCCGGGAGGGATGCGAGAGCGGCCGAATCGGCACGCTTGGAAAGCGTGTGTGGGGCAACTCACCGTGGGTTCGAATCCCACTCCCTCCGCCAATGGATCTGGATCAGCGATTCGAGCTCATGGGGATTGCGCTCGATGAAGCGCGCGGCGCATTGGCGCATGACGACGTGCCTGTCGGTGCTTTGGTGTTTGACGTTGGTTCTGGGGAGGTCATCGCGCGGCGGCACAACGAGCGGGAGGCCAGCTCGGATCCGACTGCGCATGCTGAGGTGTTGGCGCTTCGGGATGCTGCTGCTGCTCGCGGCATGTGGCGGTTGGACGGGTGCGCGCTCGTTGTCACGTTGGAGCCGTGCCCGATGTGTGCGGGAGCCGCAGTTGCCGCGCGACTCGACTGCGTGGTGTTCGGTGCGGCCGATCCGAAGGCTGGCGCGATGGGATCGCTCTACAACCTGGGTGCCGATCCTCGACTCAACCACGAGCTCGAAGTGGTCGGTGGCGTACGTGGCGAAGAGTGCGCCGAGCTGCTCAGCACCTTCTTCGCCACGCGTCGCACCGCTCGGGACTAGCCCTGGAAGGCGCCACATGACGCGAGGTGGCGGAGGTCGCAGATCACTTCGGAGAGTTCCCGCGACGACCCCGTACAATCGGCCGGGGAGGGGTGCGAGAGCGGCCGACTCGGATGGTCTCGAAAACCATTGTGGCGCAAGTCACCGTGGGTTCAAATCCCACCCCCTCCGCCAAGAGCCCCGGGTACGCCCGGGGCTCTTTCGCGTCCCGTTACAAGCCCGCGCCCGCGCTAGAGGCCCAGGTTCGTGTGGATCTCTCGGGTCGCGTTGGAGCGATTCATTGTGTAGAAGTGCAGGCCGGGTGCGCCACCGTCGAGGAGCTCGCGGCAGAGCTTCGTCGCCTCGTCGATGCCGATCTTGCGCACCGCGTCGGGGTCGTCTTCCACCGCATGCAATTTCGTCATGAACCACTCGGGGAACTCGGAGCCCTGCATCTCGGCCATGCGCTTTGTGCCGGCCAGGCTGAGCACCGGCAAGATCCCGGGGATCACCGGCTTGTCCACGCCGAGCGCTCGCAATGAGTTGATGAGATCGAAGTAGTGGGCAGCGTCGAAGAAGAACTGGGTGATCGCGAAGTCGGCCTCCGCGAGCTTCTCCGCGGTGTGGCGTCGATCGCTCTCGAGATCGGGCGACTGCGGATGCGGTTCAGGGTGAGCGGCCACACCCACGCTGAAGTCGCCCACCTCTCGGATGAGCCGAACCAGATCGATCGCGTAGTCGAGGTCGCCGGGGGGGAGGTCGAGATCCTTCGGCGGATCACCGCGGAGCGCGAGCAGGTTCTCGATCCCAGCTTCCTGGTAGCGCTCGATGATGTCGACGAGCTCGGCGCGGGTGTGCGCAGCGCAGGTGATGTGGGCCATCGCGGTCATCGACGTCTCGCGGTCGATGCGCGTCACGATCTCGTGGGTTCTCTCCCGGGTGGAACCGCCGGCGCCATACGTGACCGACACGTACGACGGTGCGAGTGGCTCCAGGTCCACGAGGGTTTGCTCGAGCACGAGCATCGCCTCGTCGGTGCGCGGCGGGCCGAACTCAAAGGAGATCGTCCGCTCGCCGTGCGCCAGAATTTCACCGATTTTGGTCATGGTTGATTGGCCATCTAGCGATCAAGCGTACGCGACGCTCGTCGCCGGTCGCCGCTCGAATCTCGTAGCCTCACCGACCGTGCAGTTCACCATCGACCAAGTGCTCAACGGCTCACCGCGTGCAGTCGAAGACGTGCTGCTCGATCCCGCGTTTGTGGAGGCGCGGGCCGCATTGCCGAAGCTCAGCGATCCCGAGTTGCTCGAGTGCACACGCGACGGCGATCACGCGCACCAACGCATCCGCTTCCGGTTTACCGAGCACGTCTCCGGAGCCGTGGCCGCGGTCGTTGACCCCGAGCGACTCACCTGGGTCGACGACGCGACCTTCGACCTTGCTGCCCATATCACCGAGCACCGGATCGAGCCCGACCACTACGCCGATCGACTGGCAAGCACGTACCGCGCCACACTCACGTCGGAAGGCGAAGGCTCGCGTCGAGTGCTCGTCGGAACGGTCAAAGTGCGCATGCCGCTCGTGGGCGGCAAGGTCGAGCGGGTCATCGTGTCGGGCCTGACGGAGTACGCCGCGGCTGAGGAAACCCTCATCAACGAGTGGCTCGCCCGCAGCTGACCAGGAGTCACGCCTGACTACGCCATCCATGGAAACGACGGAGGCGGAGTGAGTTCGTCACGACGAACACCGAGGAGAAGCCCATCGCACCGGCCGCGATGATCGGGTTGAGCAACCCGATCGCTGCAAGTGGGATTGCCGCGACGTTGTACGCGAAGGCCCAGAAGAGGTTGCCCTTGATGGTGCTGAGCGTGCGACGGGCGAGCGCGATCGCGTCGGCGGCGGCGCGCAGATCGCCCGAGACGAGTGTGAGGTCGCTCGCTTCGATCGCGACGTCGGTGCCAGTACCGATGGCGATCCCAAGATCGGCTTGCGCGAGGGCGGGCGCATCATTCACACCGTCACCGACGACGGCGACGCGGCGTCCGTCGCGTTGCAAGCTCGTCACCACTTCGACCTTCTGGCTGGGCAGGACCTCGGCGACGACGCGGTCGATGCCGACAACCGCGGCCACCGCTTCGGCTGTCTCCCGTCGATCGCCGGTGACCATCACCGTCTCGAGACCGAGCTCGTGGAGTGCGGCGACGGCTGCCGCGGAGGATGCCTTGAGGGTGTCGGCCACGATGAACACGCCGCGCGCCTCGACTCGCCCAGTGTCATCGGGCCACGACGCGTAGACCAACGTCTGCCCGTTGATGTCGGCGGCCGCGGCCGCGGCTTCCAGGCCGGGCGACACACCGCCCACGAACGTGGCTCGGCCCACCCGCACCTCGACACCGTCAACGGTCCCCCGCGTCCCTTCGCCAGCGTGGTTCTCGAAGTTGGTCGGTGCGACCAGGTCGACATCCCGCTCGCGTGCGCCAGCCGCGATGGCCGCGGCGATCGGGTGCTCGGACGCACTCTCTACGGATCCGGCCCGTCGGAGCAGCGTCGCCGTGTCGACGCCGGGTGCCGGCACAACGTTCGCCAGGCGCATGCGACCCTCGGTGATCGTGCCCGTCTTGTCGAGCACGACCACGTCGACGGTCTGCGTTGCTTCGAGCACTTCGGCGCCGCGGATCACGATGCCGAGCTGCGCGGCTCGCCCCGTGCCCACCATGATCGCCGTCGGCGTTGCGAGTCCGAGAGCGCACGGGCAAGCGATGATGAGCACGGCGACGGCGGCAGTGAACGCGCGGTTCTCGTCGCCGGTCACGGCAAACCACACGACCAACGTGACGGCTGCGATCACGAGGACGACCGGCACGAAGATCGCAGAGATTCGATCGGCAAGCCGTTGCACTGGTGCCTTGGACCCTTGCGCCGCTTCGACAAGGCGAGCGATCTGGGCGAGCGCGGTATCACTCCCCACCTTCGTGGCTTCGATCACAAGGCGGCCCGATGCGTTGATCGTTGCGCCGAACACCTCGTCGCCGATGCTCACGTCGACCGGCACCGGCTCGCCGGTGAGCATCGAGACGTCGATGGCGGACGACCCGTCGACGACGCGGCCGTCGGTGGCGATCCTTTCGCCCGGGCGAACGACGAAGCGGTCACCCACTTGCAGACTGGCGATCGGGATCTCATCGCCGTTCTCGAGCCGCGCTGTCTTCGCGCCAAGCTCGAGAAGCGCGCGCAACGCGTGACTCGAGCTGCGGCGAGCCCGCGCCTCGAAGTAGCGGCCGAGAAGCAACAACGTCACGATGACCGACGCGGTCTCGAAGTACACGTTCGCCTCGTCGGTCGATCCAGCGAACAAAGCACCGAAGTCCATGCCCATGTGTCCGGCGTCGAGAAACACGAGTGCGACCACTGACCATACGTATGCCGCCAGGGTGCCGAGTGTGACGAGCGTGTCCATCGTGGTGGCGCCGTGCTTGAGGTTGACGAACGTGGCGCGATGGAAGGGCAGCGCAGCCCAGAGGATCACTGGAGTGGACAACACGAACGCCACCCATGCCCAGCCGTCGAACTGGAGCGGCGGCACCATCGAGATCGCGAGCACGGGGATCGTGAGGAGCGCGGCGACGACCAGGCGCGGCCGGAGATCACGGAGCTCGATCGTCTCGGAATCCTCCGCGTCGGGTTCCGCGATCGCATACCCGAGCGATTGGACGGTCGTTGCGAAGTCGGCCTCGGTCGCCGCGTCCGGGTCGTAAACGACGGTGGCGCGCCGGGTGCCGAAGTTCACCGACGCCTCGGTCACGCCGGGTCGGGCGGCGAGCGCCTTCTCGATGCGCATCGCGCACGAGGCGCACGTCATCCCTTCGATCGGGAGATCGCGCCGTTCGAGCTGCTGGGCGTCGACATCGATGGGAGCCACGGCGAGGGTCCTTTCCTCGTGAAGCTCGATGGTATACCCTGGGGGGGTATGCTGACAACCCCGAAGCAGACGAAACCCAGCGCCACCAAGACCAGCGCCACCAAGACCAGGCGGGGGTACTCCCTCGCCAAGGACGACTACCGCACCCGTCTGCGGCGCATCGAGGGCCAGGTGCGCGGACTCCAACGCATGATCGACGCCGACGAGTACTGCATCGACGTGCTCACCCAGATCGCCGCGGTGAGCAAGGCGCTCCAGAACGTGGGGCTCGGGTTACTCGACGAGCACCTGCGCCATTGCGTGCTCGAAGCGGCGAAGGCCAGCCCGGCGGAGGGTGACGCCAAGGTGCACGAAGCGGTACAGGCGGTCGACCGCCTCTTGCGCGTCTAGCTCGGCGGACTTGGAGGCGCGGGAGCGTCCGTCGACAGTTGCTGCCACTGCTCGTTCTGCGCGAGCAAGCATTCTCGCTGACGAGCCGTGATCGCTCGGATGACCAGAACTCCCACGACGGCGGCGGCCAATGTCGAGAGCTGGCCCACGATCTGGAGGTCGATCCCGCCCCGCAGATCATCGAGTGTTGTGGGGTCGTCCACCCGACCGTTGCCCACCAAGATCATGAGGCGTCCGAAGAGCAAGAGCCCCCACCAGAATCCGACCAACAACGAACGGTCGCCGATCTTCCACCGAGAGTCGCCGCGCGGGATTGAAGGGTCGGCGCCCCGCCACAGGTCTTGCATGATGAGCACCGGGATCACGAGGTTCGCAACCGGGATGAGCCACCCGCCGATCGCCCAACCGGGGCCGAAGCGAGCGCGCGAACGCCCGAGTGCCTCGTTGTTCTTCGCAGCTCGCCACATCCAGACCATGAACGCAATGCCTGTGAGGATCGCGAGCGCGAGGAAAGTGTCGTTGATGGTGCCGACCCGGTCATCAAGTTCGAGCAGACGATTGAAATCACTCACGCCGATCGGCGGTCTCTCGGGTACCAAACCGCGCTGTTCGAACTGCGTAGCGATCGCGGCCACGACCGTCCCGGCGGTGGCAACCAAGATCGCATACACGACATAGGAGGACCAGCGAAGATCGCGCCATCGGGGAGTGGTGGTCGGTTCCGGGGCTGACGGCGGCAGCGTTGGTGGGGTGGGTGGAGCCTGTGGTGGATCGTCCATGGTCATCCCTACCCCCAAACCTGCCTACCCCCAAACCCGTTGGAACGAAGCCTACGGGTTGAGCCATTCGCCCGCGCAGGCTGCTCTCGTAGACTCACCGACCGTGCCGCCCGAGAAGTTCCAGTGGAAACACCTCTACGAAGAGGTCGTGACGAGCGGCCTGTGCACGGGTTGCGCAGGGTGTGTGATCGCTTGCCCCCACGACGTGCTCGGGTACCGCGACGACGAAGGCATCTACAAGCCGTTCCAGATGGAAGAGGGCTTCGGCCCCAGCGACTGCAGTCACGGGCAGAAGGGCTGCACGAGCTGCACCCGGGCGTGCCCGCGCTTTCGCGACTGGGAAGTCGAGATCGACGAGTTCATGTTCGGGCGCGCCCGCACGGTCGAAGAGCCGTCGGGGGTCTGCAAGGACATCGTGCTCGCCCGCGCCACTGATCCCGTTCTCCAAGAGGTCGGTCAGGACGGCGGACTCGTGTCGGCCATCCTCTTGTACGCGCTCGAGCACGACATCATCGACGCCGCGCTGGTCAGCTACCTCGAAGGCGACGGCTCAACCTGGAAGGCGATTCCGGGCGTCGCGCGCACCAAGGAAGACATCATCGCCACCGCGGGGAGTCGCTACACGTACTCGGCCAACACGATGGCGTACGCCGAGGCGGTCGCCGGCGGCGCCGAGCGCATCGCGCTGGTTGGGATGAGCTGTCAGAGCTCGGTCCCGCCCGTGATGAAGCAACGCAAGGCTGGCAAGGTGGCGCGCCGGCTGTCGCTCAACATCGGGCTGTTGTGCTCGAAGACGTTTGACGATGCAATCTTCGAGGAGCTGTTCGAGGCCAAGTACGGGTTGAAGAAGGCCGAGATGAACAAGATGAACATCAAGGGCGTCTTCCAGATCTGGATGAAGAACGGCGACTACCACGAGGTCCCGCTCAAGGAATGTCACGCGTGGACGCGTGAAGGCTGCAACATGTGCCCCGACTTCGCGGCTGAGCACGCCGACATCTCCACCGGCGGCATCGGCGCGTTCAACGACTGGACGCTCACGATCGTTCGCACCGACGTGGGGCGCGAGCTCATGGACGGCCTCGTGCGCGATGGCTGGATCGAGACCCGTCCCGGCGACGACGACCCCGGTGCGATCGAGCTCATGCACAAGCTGTCGAAGAAGTCGCGCAAGCGCTGGCCCGAGTTCGCGGTCGAGGCCCCCCGGCGCATCCCCGCGCCAGCGCCGAAGGCTTGACCTGACCCGTCGCGTTCACATCCGACTCCCGAAGGCGGGTCGCTACCTGCCGCCGATGGGCGACGAGTTCGTCTCGATCGAAGCTGTATCGGGGTTCATGCTCTTGGCGTGCGCGATCGCGTCGCTGGTCTGGGCCACGGTCGGCGGGTACGCCGGATTCTGGGATGAGGCGCGCATCGGTGATGTGACCGGGCGCGACATCGTCGACGGGTTGATCGTGTTGTTCTTCTTCCTCGTCGGATTGGAGATCAAGCGCGAGCTGTTGGTCGGCGCGCTCCGAGATCGGCGTGCGGCCGCGTTGCCCGCGATCGCCGCCCTCGGCGGCATCGTGGTTCCCGCCATCATCTTCGGATTGATAGCGGGGAACAGTCGCGGGCTCGACGGTTGGACGGTGCCCTTCGCCACCGACGTCGCCCTCGCGGTAGGGGTGCTCACGCTGGTCCGGCGCTGGATGCCGTCGAACGCTCGACTGTTCCTGCTCGAGCTGGCGATCGTGGACGACATCGGGACGCTGCTGCTCGTCGCGGTCTTGTTCAGCGGTGGCGTGTCGGCATCGCTGATCGGGGTGGCTCTGGCGCTGCTCGTGCCCCTGAACCCTGTGCGCGGCGTCTCACTGCTCGAACGCGTCGAACACCACCTGCTGCCGTGGGTGAGCTTTGTGATCGTCCCACTGTTCGTGCTCGCCAACGCGGGAGTGTCCTTGGACAACGCCGAGACCGCGTTGGGATCGCAGGTCAGCCTCGGCATCATCGCCGCGCTTGTCGGTGGCAAGGTGGTGGGAGTCACCGCCGCAACCTTTGTCGGGCTGCGCACCGGTGTCGGTCGACTCCCCGACGGCGTCGAGATGCGTCACGTGGTTGGCATCGGTCTGATTGCCGGTGTCAGCCTCACCGTTTCGCTGTACGTCGCCGACCTTGCGTTCACGGGCGTGGCACTCGAGGAAGCCAAGATCGCATTCTTCGCCGCGTCGCTGCTGGCGGGTGTCCTCGGTGTCGCGTGGTTGTTCATCGGTCGACGCACTCGCGTTCGGGGAAGGACATGAGAGTCGTGGCGCTGGTGAGCGACCTGATGGATCGGTCACGAATCTCCGTAGCGGCTCCAGGCGTGGAGTTCATTGCTGCTGTTGACGGCGCGCGTGACGCTGGTGTGGTGGTCGTGGATCTCGCACGGTTCAGCGACGCAGTGGCGACGGTGCGCGCCATTGCGCCCGACGCGCGGATCGTGGCGTACGGATCGCACGTCGACGAGCCAACGCTCGATCGTGCCCGTACCGACGGAGCCGATCTGGTGCTCCCCCGATCCCGGTTCTTCCGGGACCCCGCGTCTCATCTGGCGCCGACGACCTAGAGCATGGAAGCCTTCCCGGTCGTGACGTCGCTGATTGACCGCATCGAAGCAGCCGCCGGAAACGGCGCCCAGACGGGCACCCAATCCGGCACCCAATCCGGCACGGGGATCACCTTCCTCGGGTCGGCCGCGGCCGATCGGCATGCGGAACGAATCTCGTGGGCCGAGCTGCACGACGACGCGGCAGGGATGGCGGCGGCGTTGCAGGCGCTCGGCGTCGTCCCCGGCGATCGCGTGGCGATCATCGGCCCCACGTCGCGACCACTCGTCACGGCAATCCAGGCCACCTGGCTCACCGGAGCCACCGTCGTGTGCCTGCCGCTGCCGATGCGGTTGGGTTCGATCGAGTCGTTCACGCTCCAGACTCGGGCGCGCATCGCCAACGCGCAGGCGCGCATGGTGCTCGTCGACCCAGAGCTCGAGCCATTCCTTGCCACGCAAGCGGGCGACCCGCCCGTGGTGCGTCTTCCAGAGCTGCGAGGATCGTCAGCGGCGTGGGAGCGCCCGGTGGTCGATCCCGAGTCGCTCGCCGTGCTCCAGTTCACGAGCGGATCGACCGACGATCCGAAGGGCGTGATGCTCCCGCATCGCTGCGTCGTGAACAACATCGACTCGATCGTCCACGGTGCGGGCCTCGGTGCCGGCGACGTCGGCGTGTCGTGGCTGCCGCTGTACCACGACATGGGTTTGATCGGGATGTTGTCGACGCCCATGGTGACCGGCTTCGACCTCGCGATCGCCCCGCCCCAAGACTTCCTCGCCGCACCAGCCGACTGGATGCGTTGGATGTCGGAGTACCGAGCGACGCTCGCGTGCGGACCGAACTTCGCCTACGCGCTCGCTGCGCGAGCGCTGCGGCGCGTCGACGATCTCGACCTCTCGCAGTGGCGGCTGGCGCTCAACGGCGCCGAACCGATCGATCCGGGTGCCGTTGAGGCGTTTCTCGACACGGGTGCCAAGCACGGCCTCAAGGCGTCAGCCGCGTTCTGCGTGTACGGCATGGCCGAAGCGACGCTGGCGATCTCCTTCCCAGAGCCGGGCAGCGGGATGAGCATCGACACGGTCGACCGCACGACGCTCGAGCATGAGCGGTATGCAGCGGAAGCAACTCGCCCCGAAGACGCGCGGCGACTCGCGCTGTTGGGCCGACCGCTCCGTGGGCTCGAAGTGCGGGTGTGCGATCCCGACACCGGTGCGCCTCGATCCGACCGCGAGGTAGGTGAGCTCGAGCTTCGCGGCAACTCCGTCACCCCCGGCTACTGGCAGCGCGACGACGTGACGCGCGCAACGTTCCGCGACGACTGGCTCCGCACCGGCGACCTCGGATACCTGGTCGACGGTCAGGTAGTGGTGTGCGGTCGAATCAAGGACGTGATCATCGTGGGCGGACGCAACGTGTTCCCCGAGGAGATCGAGCGCGCGTGCGCGGCCGTCGAAGGCGTGCGACCGGGCAACGTGATCGCGTTCGGGACCGACACGCGGCGCGGGAAGGAGGGCATCGTCGTGGTGGCAGAGACCCGCGCCGATTCCGATGCACCGCTCCGAGTGCGCGACGAGGTGGTCGACCGCGTGTGCGACGTGGTGGGCATCCCGCCGCACGAGGTGATCCTGGTGCAGGCCGGCAGCCTGCCCAAGACGTCGTCGGGCAAGCTGCAACGCTCCCTCTGCCGCACGCAATACCTCGACGACGACCTCGTCCTGCTCTAAGAGCGGATTCTCGGCACGCTGAACAAGACAGAGATGGGTTGAACGTGCCGAGAATCCGAGTTCCTAGACCATGGGCCACGGGACGGAGTGGTAGCCGGGGTCGGGATCGGGGAAGCAGCCGTCGCGGAGGAGGTCGGCAGCGCGGGTCGACAGCGCGGCGAGCTCGGGCGGTGAGAGCAGGGTGGCGAGCCGAGCGCCGATCTCGCCTTCGTCGATCTCTCTGGTCAGCCGACAGACCGCGTCGGTGAGCGCCGGCGGGAGTGGCTCGCCGGCAAAATCCCAGATCACGGTGCGCAACTTCCACATCGGGTGGAACGTGAGGCCGTGGTCGATCCCCACTACCACGTCGTTCACTTGATCGTGCAGACAGTGACCGCCCTTGCGATCGGTGTTGTTCACGAGCACGTCGAAGACCGCGAACTCGCGGAAGCGTTCGACGTTGCCCTCGAGCAGTGTGAAGTAGTGCTCCTCGGGGTCGTGCTCCACGAAGCGCTGGATCGCGCCGGGACCGAGCGGGCCGTCGTCGCGCATCACGGTGACCGGCACCACTCCCCACCCGAGTGCTCGCGAAACTTCGTATGCCGCAACTTCCCGATTGCACAGCGTCCCGTCGGGAAAGTCCCAGAGCGGTCGCTCACCGCGCCTCGGCTTGTAGACCGCGCTGATCTCGACGCCGTCGGTGGTCGCCTGCACGAGGAACGTGCCGTTCGACGCGTACCGCATGCGCCCAACAACTTCGAAGTCGGCGCGCGCCAGCAGCGCGGCCAAATCGTCGGGGGCCAAATCGTCGGGGTTCAGTTCCAGCGCGGGCACCGGTGTCCGGCGGGATCCATCGGCATGTCGCAGAGCGGACACGGCGGACGGCCGGCGGCGACTTCTTGGGCGCCGCGCGCCGCCATCGCCCGCACCTGCGGCCGGGTCGCGTAGATGCGGGCCACATAGCCCTCGCCGTCGTCATCGTCGATGATGAGCTCGAGCGGATCGTCCTCGTCTTCGTCGTCGTCCTCGGACGTGGTGTGCTCGCGCAGCTCGATGAGCACCAGCTCACGCTCGGGGTCGAAGCCGAGCCCGATGAGACGGGCGCGGAACAGCGGCACCGTGGGCTCGCGAAGCTCGGCCGCGGCCGCGGGCAACCTGATTGCGTCTTCGGGGTAGTCGTCGGCGATGCGGTCGAGGAAGGCGATCGCCTCGGTGGCGAGCAGCGCGATCTGCTCCTTTTCGACGAGCACGGTGAGCTGCGCCTCGGCGGAGCGCGCCTGCAGGTAGAAGGCGCGCTGACCGGGTTCGCCGACCGCGCCGGTACCGAGCGCATCGACATCCTCGAGCTCGATGGGATCAGGTATGGCGGTCATGGCTTGTCTTCTTCGTTCGTAGGTACAACCGGCCGCATCTGCAGCTCGTCGAGCCCACCGGTGTCGTTGCACTTCAGCATGGCCACACCATGGTGACCGAACTCGAAAGCCGTCACCGACGCGGGCGACACCACGATGCGCTGGAACAGATCGAGGTGCACACCTGTGTAGTGGGCGATCGCGGCCTTGATGGGATCCGCGTGCGAGACGACCACCACGAGCTCACCCGGATGCTCGGTGACGAGCGCGTCGAGTGCGGCGACCATTCGGGCCTGCATCGCGGCCAGCGACTCACCGCCCGGGAACGACGCACGCGACGGCATACGCTGGACGACCTTCCACAAGTCGGTCTTGGCCAGATCGCTGAGCGCTTGACCCGTCCAGTCGCCGTAGTCGGCCTCGATCACACCAGGGAGCGGCAGCACGGCGAGGCCGTGGTGGGTTGCCACCGACTGCGCAGTCTGAGTGGTGCGCTCGATCGGACTCGCGTACACCGCAGCGACCGGGAGCCCGGCGAGCCGAACGCCGAGCGCCTCGGCTTGGCCACGGCCCTCGTCGGACAGGTCGATGCCGGGCGCGCGACCCGACAGCAACGGTCCGGTCTGCGCGGTTACGGCGTGGCGCGCGAGCAGCAGACGCGTGGAAGCCGGAGGTGGTTCCGGTGGTGCGTCGGCTGTGGCGTCGAGCGCGGTGTCGGTCATCGACCCCGATCGTACCGGCGACCCCGCCACCCCCTTCCGTCGTCCAGTTCGGGTTTTGGCGTCAGAAGTCCGGTAATAGTCCGGCTTTCTGACGCCAAAACCCGCTCCGACTACGGTCCGACGTGATGACCGACATCCCTGTCTCGCTGTCCACCGCGCCCGACGAGGTCGTGCTCGACCCCGAGCCGAGCGACGCACTCGCCGCGCTCGAACACGCGCTCGCCGCCCCAACCAGCTCGCGGCGCGATGCGGTGTCCGACGTGGTGGCCCACTGGCCCCGGTTCCTCGACGCGTGGGCCCGCCTCGGCGAGCTCGGCCGCGACGACGTGGAGGCCTATGCCTGCGCCCGGGTCGGCTACCACCGTGGCCTCGACCGGCTGCGCCAGAACGGGTGGCGCGGCTCGCAATATGTGCGCTGGGAGCACCCCGAGAACCGCGGATTCCTGCGGGCCCTGGCCGGGATGCAGCGATCGGCGGCGGCCATCGGCGAGACCGACGAGGCCACCCGTTGCGAGCAGCTCCTCCAGCAATTGGAACCCTCGTGGGCCCGAATCGGCTCCGCTGCGCAGCCGTAGGCCGTCGCCCCGTAGGATCAGTCACTCATGAAACGGGCACTCATCACTGGCATCACCGGCCAGGACGGTCGGCACATGTCGGAGTTCCTGACCGGCAAGGGCTATCAGGTCTTCGGTCTCGTGCGAGGCCAAGCGAACCCCAAGGCCAAGCTCGTCCTTGACGAGAACCCGGCCCTGGAGCTGGTGGAAGGCGACCTGCGCGACCTCTCGTCGCTCATCGCCGCGGTCGAGCAGGTCCAACCCGACGAGGTCTACAACCTCGGTGCGATGAGCTTCGTGGCGCTGTCGTTCCGCCAGCCCGAGCTCACTGCCGACATCACCGGCCTCGGCGTGCTCCGCATGCTCGAGGCCATCCGCATCGTGGGTGGCACCGAGCACAACCCGGTCCGCTTCTATCAAGCGTCGTCCTCGGAGATGTTCGGCAAAGTGCGCGAGACCCCGCAGCACGAAGGCACCGCGTTTCACCCGCGTTCGCCGTACGGCGTGGCCAAGGTGTTCGGCCACCACATGACGATCAACTACCGCGAGTCGTACAACCTGCACGCCTCGTCTGGCATCTGCTTCAACCACGAAGGCCCGCGACGCGGCCTCGAGTTTGTCACTCGCAAGATCACCAATGGCATCGCCCGCATCAAGCTCGGCCTCCAGGACTCCATCACGCTCGGCAACCTCGACGCAGCACGCGACTGGGGTTTCGCCGGCGACTTCGTCGAGGCGATGTGGTCCATGCTCCAGCAGGACGAGCCCGACGACTTCGTCATCGCGACGGGTGAGACACACACCGTCAAGGAACTCCTCGATGTCGCGTTCCAGTGCGCGGGCTACGACGACTGGGAGCGGTTCGTGCGCCAGGATCCGCGCTTCGAACGACCAGCCGATGTCGAACTGCTCATGGGCGACGCGTCGAAGGCCAACGCGAAGCTCGGCTGGAAGCCCAAGGTTGCCTTCGACGAGCTCGTGTCGATGATGTACGAATCCGACCTCATCGAAGAGACCAAGAAAGCCGAGCTCGAGCGCTAGCCGTTCAGCCCGTCTCGCGCCACGAGGCGGTCGCGAGTTTCAAGCCGGCAATCCCCACTCCAAGATCGAGCGTCGCCACCGTCGCATCACATTCGCTTCCCTCGGCGTCGTAGGCGGTCAGGTCATCGCCAATCGCGATCGGCGCATCTGCCCTTGAGAGCAGGGCACGAACGAGACCCGTCGCGTCGACCGAGTTGAAATCGACTCGAACTCTTGTCATCGCGTTCACCACCTCGGCTCGGGGAGTTCGAAGAGCGATTCCAACCGACCGAGCATCTCGTCGGTCGGTTCCTCGATTCCTAGAAGAATCGTAACGTGATGAGCAGGCGGCGATTCCTCGACGCGGAACCCAGTGCCGGAAGAACATCGAAGGGTGGTTTCGGTGACGGATTCCCGCGGTCTTACAACGCCCTCGCCATCGCGCGTTCGGCTTCTTCTACGAATTGGTGGACGAGGTCACCGGCTGGGGTGAGCTCGTGGATGGCGCCGACGCCTTGACCTGCCGGGTAGCACTCACGGTCGGGATCGACGTCTTTCGCTTCATCGCCTTCCGGCAGGTGCAAGATTCCGGCGCCCACGGCCGTCATCATCTGCTCGGGGAACGGCTTGAGCTCGTCGGGGTGCTCTTCGTAGTGCTTGGTCGTCTTGTTACGCACAACTCGCATCGGCTTGCCGCTGAACGCGCGGCTGACGACCGTGCCGTCTTCACCTGTGGCGAGCAACGTGTCTTTGTAGCCGGGTGCTGAACGCGCTTCGGGTGTCGCGATGAAGCGGGTGCCGACCCACACGCCATCGGCGCCCAGCATGAGCGCGGCGGCGAGACCGCGCCCGTCGAAGATGCCGCCGGCTGCGACTACAGGAACCCGATCACCGACTGCATCGACGATCTGCGGGACGAGCGGCATCGTGGCCACCAATCCGGTGTGACCGCCGGCTTCGGTGCCTTGCGCGACGACAAGATCGCAACCAGCCTCGACCGCGTCGATGGCGTGGCGCACCTTGCCGCACATGTTCACCACGAGCACGTTGTTCGAGTGGCAGAGCTCGATGACCTCACGCGGCACGCCGAGCGCGGCCACGAACACCGGTACCCCTTCGGCGATCAGCAGCTCGACGTTGTGCATCATCTGGTCGGGCAGCGCAGTAAGGAGGTCGACACCGATCGGCTTGTTCGTGAGCGCCTTTGTCTTGCGGATCTCGTCGACCATCTGGTCGCTCGTCATCGCACCGGCACCGAGACAGCCGAAGCCGCCGGCCTCCGACACCGCGGCGGCAAGCCGGTGGTACGACACACCGCCCATGCCGGCGAGCATCACGGGATGCTCGATCTGGAGCACTTCGGTCAGTCGGGTCTTGATCATGGGGGTGAGGGTAACGTCAACTCGTGGCACGCGATCCTTCACCGCTGGTCGGCGTGATCATGGGGAGCGATTCCGACCTTCGCGTGATGCAGGCCGCGCTCGACGCGCTGGACGAGTTCGGTGTGGCCCACGAGGTGCGCATCGTGTCGGCGCACCGCACCCCCGATGTGATGGTCGAGTACGCGCGCACGGCTGCCGAGCGCGGGCTGCGCGTCATCATCGCCGGAGCCGGGGGCGCCGCACACCTCCCCGGCATGACTGCGTCGATGACCGCGCTCCCCGTCATCGGTGTGCCGGTCAATGCCACGACCCTCGACGGGCTCGACGCGCTGCTCTCGATCGTGCAGATGCCTGCGGGAGTACCCGTGGCCACGGTCGCCGTTGACAACGCTCGAAATGCGGGCCTGTTGGCCGTCCGCATCCTCGCAACTGCCGACCCCGAGTTGCTCGCCGCGATGGAGAAGTTCCAGGCAACCCTCGACGAAGCCGTGCGGGCCAAGGACGCCAAGCTCCAAGACCTGTAATCCCACTAGCCTCCTCGGCCATGTGGCCCGGACTGCACGCGAAGAACAGCCCCGACAAGCCCGCCTACATCATGGCGAGCAGTGGTTTGGTGGTGACGAACCGCGAGCTGGACGAGGGCTCGAACCGGCTCGCCCATCTGCTCCAGGATCGCGGACTCAAGTTTGGCGACCACATCGCGATCTTCATGGACAACAACGCCCACTACATCCAAGTTGCGTGGGCGGCGCAACGCTCCGGCCTCTACTTCACACCGATCAACTTCCACTTCAACGCCGACGAGGTCGCGTACATCCTCGAGAACTCCGAGGCGAAGGCCGTGATCGTGTCGGCCGCGCTCGGGCACGTGGTCACCGAGCTGCTCGATGTGATGCCCGAGCTCGTGCAGACGCGACTCGTCGTGGGTGGCGACGTCGATGGCTACGAGCGGTACGAGACGGCCGTCGCCGCGTGCCCGAGCGAACCGATCGACGAGGAGCTCGAGGGGCACGGGATGTTCTACTCATCGGGCACCACTGGGCGCCCCAAGGGCATCAAGTACCCGCTCGAACGCAAGCCGGTGGGCTCACCTGAGCCCATGCTCGCCGGCTTCGGCCAGATCTACGGCATCGACGAGACCAGCACCTACCTCTCTCCCGCGCCGCTGTACCACGCCGCGCCGCTCCAGTTCTGCATCGCGATGAGTCGCATCGGCGCCCCGAGCGTCATCCTCGAGCGCTTCGACCCCGAGTCGTTGTTGCAGGCGATCGAGACGTACAGCGTGACGCACGCGCAGTTCGTCCCGACCATGTTCGTGCGCATGCTCAAGCTGCCGAAGGAAGTGCGCGACAAGTACGACGTGTCGTCGCTCCAGCTCGCGATCCACGCTGCGGCGCCGTGTCCGGTGAGCGTGAAGCACGAGATGATTGCGTGGTGGGGCCCGATCATCTTCGAGTACTACTCGGCCACCGAGGGCACCGGCTCCACGATGATCAGCAGTGAGGAATGGCTCGCTCACCCCGGGTCGGTCGGCCGCGCGTACACCGGAACGCTGCACATCCTCGACGAAGAGGACGATCCCGTACCGAATGGCGAGTCGGGCGTCGTGTGGTTCGAGCCGACCGAGCGCAGCATCACGTTCGAGTACCACAACGATCCCGAGAAGACCGCGTCCGCACACAACCGCGACGGATGGGCCACGGTCGGCGACATGGGGTACCTCGACGACGAGGGCTACCTCTACCTCACCGATCGACGCGACTTCATGATCGTGTCGGGCGGGGTGAACATCTATCCGCAGGAAGCGGAGAACGTGCTCATCGCCCATCCGTTGGTGCTCGACGTTGCGGTGTTCGGCGTGCCGAACGAGGACATGGGTGAAGAGGTGAAGGCGGTCGTGCAGCCGATCGACATGGTCGACGCCGGACCCGAGCTCGAGCAGGAGCTCATCGAGTACTGCCGCAGCCAGCTGTCGCACTACAAGTGCCCGCGTACGGTCGACTTCGACGACGACCTCCCTCGTCAGCCGACGGGAAAGCTGTACAAGCGCCTCCTTCGCGACCGCTACTGGGGCAACAAGACGTCGAAGATCGTCTAACGGTCCACATGGCGACCTCGGAGAACCTTCCGCACGGGAAGAAGCCGGCGGTAGTTCTGGTCGGCGTCAACTTCCTCGACGGGCTCGACTGGGGCATCCTCATCGGCGCGTTGTCGCTGCTCCAGAAGGAGTACGGGTTCAGCGATACGTGGGGGGGCGCCATCGCCACGGCAGCCACGATCGCCGGACTCTTCGCGCTGCTTCCCGCAGGCTGGATGGCCGATCACCTCCCGCGCGCCCGTGTGCTCGTGTTCGTGCTCGCGTCGTGGTCGCTCTTCCAAGGTCTCACTGCGGCTTCTGTCGCGTTCTGGATGCTCGTGCTCACGCGCGTGTTGCTCGGCGCCGCCGCACACATCGACAATCCGCTCGCGTCGAGCCTCCTCGCTGACTACTACCCGCCCGCCGTGCGCGGACGCGTGTACTCATACCAACGGCTCGCGCAGATCCTCGGCACCGCGGCAGGAATCGGCGTCGGGGGTGGCGTCGGGGATCTCCTCGGGTGGCGCGCCGCGTTCCTCGTCACGATCCCACCGACCTTGGTGGTCGCGGCGCTGGCGTACACGTCGCGCGAGCCGTTGCGAGGTGCGCTCGACCACGAAGCTGGGAGCGCGGCGGCCGTCGCCGCGGCTGACGGCAT
>CAMDCC010000004.1 GCA_945889545.1 Bifidobacterium breve
GCGCTCGCCCTCGATGCGGAGATCGACGCGGTCTCACCACGTGGGCACCGGAGCATTCCGGCCGCCGA
Source organism: Bifidobacterium breve (assembly GCA_945889545.1). Classification (GTDB taxonomy): domain Bacteria; phylum Actinomycetota; class Acidimicrobiia; order IMCC26256; family PALSA-555; genus SHVJ01. Next base: position 69 of record CAMDCC010000004.1, read on the forward strand.
CTTCTTCCAAGGCTTTTGGACGACTGCGCTCCACGATGACGAGCTGCTCGTCGGTGTTCGCTTCCCCGTGTGGAAGGGGCGATGCGGTTTCGCAGTACGCGAGTTCGCGCGACGTCATGGCGACTTCGCAATTGCCGGCGCGGTTGTCGGCGTGCAGGTCGACGGCGACGGTCGCATCGAACGGTGCGCGATTGGCCTGCTGGGTCTCGGCCCGGTTCCGATCCGCGCCGCCGCGGCAGAGCGCCAGGCCGTGGGAAGCAAGACGGACCTTGATGCGGACGAGCTCGGTCAACTCGCGATGTCCGAGCTGACCGAGGTGCCGTCCGACCTGCACGGCTCGGCCTCGTATCGAACGCGTGTGGGTGCCGCCATGGTGACGCGCGCCTGGAACGACGCGATCGCGGAGCTGAACCATGGGTGAAGCAGTTGTGAGGGTGATTGTCAACGGCGAATCGCGAGAAGCGACAGTCGAGCCGCGCCTGACGCTCGCCGACTTCCTGCGCGAGGAGTGTCACCTGACCGGCACCCACCTTGGCTGTGAGCACGGGGTGTGTGGCGCCTGCACGGTCCTCGTGAACGGTGCCGCGGTTCGATCGTGCCTCATGCTCGCCGTGCAGGCAGAGGGGACCGAGATCACCACGATCGAAGGCATCGCCAACTCCGACGGCACGCTCAGCGCCGTGCAGCAAGCCTTCCGCGAGGCGCACGGGCTGCAGTGCGGCTTCTGCACACCTGGGTTTGTCATATCGGTGACCGCGTTCCTCCGAGACCACCCTGAACCGAGCGATCAGTCGATACGAGAGGCGCTGTCAGGGAACTTGTGCCGATGCACTGGTTACCAAGGGATCATCAACGCTGTTCGACTTGCGGCAGGGACCGTCGGCGAGGACCGTACGACAGGAGCGATCACATGAGCGTCGTCCAAGAAGGCACCGACCTGTACTGGGACCCGTACGAGATCGACCTGAACATGGACCCGTATCCGCTGCTTCGCCGAATCCGGGATGAAGCTCCTCTCTATTACAACGAGCGCTACGACTTCTACGCGCTCACGCGTGCGGCCGACGTCGAGCACGCCTTCGTCGATTACAAGCGCCTGATCAACGGCAAGTCCGACGTCCTCGAGCTGATCCAGTCGGGCATCGACTGGCCGAAGGGCTTCTTCATCTTCGAGGATCCACCGCAGCACACGAAGCACCGCGGCGTGCTCTCGCGCATCTTCACCCCCAAGCGAATGGTGGAGCTCGAGCCCGATGTTCGAGCGTTCTGCGCGCAGTGCCTCGACCCTTTGATGGAGAGCGACGGCTTCGATTTTGTGGAGGACTTCGGCGGCCTTGTCGCCGCGCGTGTGATCGGGATGATGCTCGGGATCCCGGAGCGCGACCAGATGGCGATCCGCGCACACGTCGAAGACAACATTCGGCACTCACCTCGCGACGAGGGCGAGATCGACATGGGGAACTTCGCCGGCGATCTCTACGCCGAGTACGTCGACTGGCGCGTGGACCATCCATCCGATGACTTGATGACGGGTCTGCTCAATGTGGAGTTCGAGGACGAGGAGGGAACGGTCCGCAAGCTCACGCGTGAGGAGGTGCTCACCTCCGTGACGCTCCTCTCGGGGGCGGGCAACGAGACGACCGCGAAGCTGATCGGCTGGACTGGCAAGCTCTTGTCGGACCATCCGGACGAGCGGCGCCGGTTGGTCGAGGATCCGACGCTCATCCCCGACGCGATCGAGGAGATCTTGCGCTTCGAGCCTCCCGGCATGCAGAACGCGCGCTACGCCATCGAGGACGTCGAGTTCGAGGGTGGTGTCGTGCCGGCCGACAGCGTGGTCGTGTGCAGCATGGCGTCGGCGAACCGCGACGAGCGCCGGTTCCCGGATCCTGACCGCTTCGACGTCGGGCGCAAGCCCAAGGGTCATCTCACATTTGCGTTCGGGATCCACTTCTGCCTTGGCGCCGCGCTTGCACGCCTCCAGGGCCGCGTCGCGCTCGAAGAGGTGTTGAAGCGCTTCCCGGAGTGGACGGTCGACGACGCCAAGGCCGAGCTCGTTCCGTCGCCGACGACGCGTGGGTTCAAGACGCTCCCGGTCGCGATCTAGATGGCGATCGAAGCGGCTCACGAGGCTGAGACCGGCAGCGTCACCGGCGCGCGCTTCGTAGGTCAGCGGGTGGCGCGCGTCGAGGATGCGCGCTTCCTGACGGGACACGGCCGATTCGTCGACGACATCGCAGTCCCGGGTGTGCTGCACGCGGCCTTCGCTCGCAGCGATGTGGCGCGCGGCACGATCACTTCGATCGACACGACCGTCGCGCAGGCGATGCCCGGCGTGGCCGCAGTGTTCGTGGCCAACGATCTCAACGACCTCGGGCACGACTACCTGCCCGACGGTGAAGCCGCCCACGGTCGCCATCGGCCGTTCCGGGTGCTCGCCGGCGGCGACGTGCGATGCGTGGGCGAGCCCATCGTGATGGTCGTCGCCGACTCGCGCTATCTCGCCGAGGATGCCATCGACACCATCGAGATCGGCATTGAGTCCTCGCCGCCGTTGCTCAAACGGGAACGAGCGCTCGACTCCGACGCGCCGATCGTGCACACCGGTGCGCCGTCGAACCTCTATGGCGAGATCCCCGCTGAGGAGAACCCTGACCTCGAAGCAGTGCTCGCCTTGGCTCCGGTCGTGCTGACCGAGACGTTTCATCAGCACCGGTACGCGACGGTGCCGATGGAGACCCGCGGGATCGTCGCGCGTTGGGAACCGGGTCCGGACGAGTTGACGGTGTGGATCTCCACGCAGGGTCCTCACGGAGTCCGCAGCCTCATGGCGCGGATGCTCGGGCTCAAGGACACGCAGGTGCGGGTGATCATGCCGGACGTTGGTGGTGCGTTCGGCTTGAAGATGAACCCACGCCAGGAGGAGCTCGCGGTCGTCTTCGCCACGCGTCTGCTCGGCCGACCGGTGAAGTGGATCCAGGATCGGCGCGAGAACCTGTTGTGCGACGACCACGCACGTGAGGACCAAGCCACGGTGACCATGGCCACCGACGACCAAGGCGTGCTGCTCGGGGCCAAGGTCGACTTTCTCGAAGGCGCCGGCGCGTTCCCCGCGGCCTTCTCCAGCGCCACCGTGTTCTCGAGCCGGCTGTTCCCAGGTCCGTACCGTTTCTCGGCGTTCTCGGCGTCGGCACAAACCGTGCACACCAACACGTCCGGGCGAGGTTCATATCGCGGGCCGTGGATGTTCGAGACGGTCGCGCGCGAGCAGATGATGGACTGCCTCGCAGCAAAGCTGGGCATCGATCCTCTCGAGCTGCGGCGACGCAACGTACTTGGCGAGGCAGACATGCCGTACGCGATGGCCGGAGGATTCGTGTACGACCAGATGACCGCCGCCGAAACGCTCGAGCAGGCCGCCGAGATGATCGGGTACGACGAGTTCCGTGAGCAACAGCGCGCATGGCGCGCCGAGGGACGCTTGGTGGGGATCGGTATCGGTCTCCTCGTCGAGCCGACAGCAATGGCCCACGCCTTCATGGCGACCGACGGTGCCGTTGTGCGCATCGGGCCGAACGGGCAGGCCGACGTGTTCACGAGTGTGGCGAGTCACGGCCAGAGCCTCGAGACGACGATCGCTCAGGTGGTTGCTGATGAGCTCGGCCTCGACGTTGCGCAGGTGCGCGTGGTGCAGGGTGATACCGCGGCGACACCGTTCGGTCCGGGTACCGGTGGCAGTCGGAGTGCCGTCGTCCCGTCGAGCGCGGCCCGGATCGCGGCCCAGGAAGTGCGCTCGCACATGATCGCGATCGTGGCGCATGTCCTCGAGGCTTCGCCCGATGATCTGGAGATCGTCGATGGTCGGGTGCAGGTGATTGGCACGCCGACGCGGGGGATGACCATCGCCGAGGTGGCTGCGAAGGCGTACACGGAGCCAGCCAGTCTGCCGGAGGGCGTGCCGCTGGGCCTCGAAGCGCAGTCGCGCTTCACGCCCGGCTCGTTCTGCACCTGGGCGAACGCGTGTCACATCTGCGTGGTCGAGGTCGATCCTGCGACGGGAGCGGTGGAGATCCTTCGTTACGTCGTGAGCGAGGACTGCGGGGTGATGATCAATCCGAACGTGGTCGAAGGTCAGATCGCCGGTGGTGTCGTGCAGGGCATCGGCGGTGTGCTCTACGAGCACCTGCCGTACGACGACGCGGGCAACCCGTTGGCAACGACGTTTGTCGATTACCTGCTGCCAACTGCGGCGGAGGTCCCCGAGATCGAATACGGACACATCGAGACCCATGCCCCCACGAATCCCGGCGGGCACAAGGGTCTGGGTGAAGGCGGGGCGATCGCGGCGCCACCAGCGGTCATCAACGCAGTCGCCGATGCCCTGGCGCCGCTCGGCGCGCAGGTCCGTTCGCAACCGCTGGGTCCAGCAGACGTGGTCGCCCTGATCGAGGCCGCGAGTGCCCGGACTTCGTGACGTGCGCGCGTGAACATCGGTCGCATCCAGATCGAGCCGATCATCGACGGCAGCATCCTGTCGACCCTTCCTGCAACGAAGCCGTTTCCAGATTTGGACTCGCCCCAATGGCAGGACCAACACGGCATGTTTCGTGCTGACGGCCGGATCGAGAGCGCGCTCGGTGCGTTCGTGGTCCGAACCGGCGACCGCGTCGTTGTGGTCGATGCCGGGGCCGGCCAACGATTCACGAACGGCTACACGCCACCGTCGATCGACATCGACGATCCCACCGATCCACTCGCCGCGGCGTACCGCAGCCGAGGATTGTCGGACGAAGACCTGCGGCGGGTTGCTGGCAACCTCGCGTCCACCCACATCGAGCAGGGTGAGCTCCCGCGCTCACTCGACGCGGTCGGCGTGCGCCCCGACGAGGTGACCGATCTGGTCTTCACCCACTTGCACTTCGACCACATCGGGTGGGCATCCGCGAATGGCGTTCCGTTTTTCCCCAACGCAACGATCTGGTGCGCGTCGGCCGATCTCGAGCACTTCCTCGCGGGCCCGGACGAGGAGAGGTTCGTGACGTTCGTGTACCACGCGCTGACTGCCGCGCAGCGCCTTGCTCCGGTACTCGATCGCATCGAGACGTGGGAGGCGGATCGCTCCCTCATGCCGGGTATCGACGTTCGCCTTGCCCCAGGTCACACCCCGGGGAGCAGCGTGGTGGTGATCTCTGATGGCTCGGCCAAAGCGATGCTGCTCGGCGACATCATCCACTGCCCGCTGGAGCTGATGGACGACGACTTCAACCTCCTGGTCGATCACGACCAGGCACTCGCGAACCGTGTTCGCGAGGCGTATGCCCGCGAGCTCGAGGGCACTGATGTTGTTGCTGCTGCCGCGCACTTTCCTGGCTTGGAGTTCGGTCGCCTCTTGCCGAGCAATGGGACGCGACGGTGGAGCTTCAGCGCACCATGAGCGCGTCGCAGTCCGACTCCGCTCGCATTCGCGAGGAGCTCGGCTATCCGGTGCTGGACGGCGATGGGCACATCGTCGAGCTGATGCCGGTGTTCCTCGACTTCGTCCGGGACCATGGGCATGGTGCACTTCTCGACGGCATGTTGAATCGACGTCGGCGGATCGAAGACATCCCGATGGACGAGCGGCGAGCGGGTGGCGTGCTCCCGAACTCATGGCACGTCCCCGCAAACGCCGAGTACTACGCGACCGTGACATCACCGAAGCGCTACCACGAGCGTCTGGGCGAGGCCGGTATCGACTTCGCGGTGCTCTACCCGTCGATGGGCATCGCGCTGCTCCAGCTGCTCGATGACGAGCAGCGCGTCACGCTCTGCCGTCTGTACAACGAGCTCATGGCCGAGCAGTACCGGCCGTATGCCGATCGCTTCACCGTCGCGGCGTTGATCCCGATGAACACGCCCGGCGAAGCGGTTGCGGCGTTGGAGCACGCCAAGGGTTTGGGATCAAAGGTTGCGCTGATCGCCAGTCATGTGCACCGCCCGCTCCCGGGGAGCACATGGCCGCCGAATGACGAGTGGGTCGATGTGCGCGTCCCCGAGTGGGAGACGCACGGCTGGGTCGACACGTTCGGCATCGACAGCCTCTACGACTACGACGCCGTATGGGCCAAGGCGATCGATCTGGGCTTCCCGCTTGCGGCGCACACCGCCGGCATCGGTGCGAGCGACCGCGCCTCGATCTCCAACTTCGTGTTCAACCAGATCGGGCACTTCGCGGCGTCGGGTGGTGCACTCGCCAAGTCGCTCTTCCTCGGCGGCGTGACCTCACGATTCCCCGAGCTTCGCCTTGCGCTCCTGGAGGGGGGCGCCGCGATCGGCGTGCAGATCTACGTCAGCCTGGTCGGGAACTGGGTCAAGCGTGGGGGAGCAGCGATCGCTGGGCTCAACCCTGAGAACATGGACAAGGAGCTGCTCGTCAAGCTGCTCATCGAGAGTGACCCGAGCCTCGCGCGCTATTCCGCAGATGAGCTCACGAGGGCGAGCGGTGGGATGACGCGTGTGCGTGACGACTACGTCGCCGCGAACATCACGTCGATCGAGGACATTCGCGACCAATTCTGTACCAACTTCTCGTGGGGTTGCGAGGCGGACGATCCGCTTGTCGGCGTGGCCTTCGATCCTCGGGTCACCCCCCTGGGAGCACTCGTACCCGCGTTCTTCGCGTCCGACCTGGGTCATTGGGACGTGCCCGAGTTCGACGAACCGCTCGGCGAGGCGTTCGAGCTCCTGGAGCACGGCATCCTCGATGCCGACCAGCTGCGTGACTTCCTGTTCGTCAACCCGTTGCGCTTCTACTCGGCGCTCAACCCGGCTTTCTTCGCTGGAACGGTCATCGAAGCCGACGCGGCCGCCGCGATGGCGAACTGAAAGGAGCGACGGTGGACGGTCGGTTGGACGGCAAGGTCGCAATCGTGACCGGAGCGGGCACGAGCGACGCAGGCATCGGCATCGGGCATGCCATCGCGTTCGTGCTCAGCCACCACGGCGCCTCGGTGCTCCTCGTCGACAAGGTCGCCGAGAATGCGACCGAGACGCAGCGCGCCATCGAGCAGGATGGCGGCAGCGCGGCAGCGTTCGTTGGCGATGTTGCCAATCCGACGGACTGCGAGGCGATGGTTACCGCAGCCGTCGAGCAGCTCGGCGGGCTCGACATCCTCGTGAACAACGCCGCGATCACGCGGCATGTACCGATCGTGGATACCTCCGTCGAATTGTTCGAAGAGGTCATCGGCGTGAACCTCATGGGACCGTTCATGGCCTGCAAGTTCGCCATCCCCGCGCTGATCGATCGGGGGGGCGGATCGATCGTCAACATCGGTTCGGTTGCGGGTGTGCGCGACACGGGGACCACCCACCCGGCCTATTGCGCGTCGAAATCCGGCCTCCTCGGTCTGACGGTTGACCTGGCCGGCGCGTACGGGCGGAACAACGTCCGCGTGAACACGGTGCTGCCGGGCATGGTGTCCACGCCGATGCAGGAGTCGATCGGCCGAGTCGATGAGGAGACCCGAGCGCGACTGAACCTCTTGGGGCGGATGGGAACCGCCTGGGACATCGCGCATGCGGTGCACTACCTCTGCAGCGACGAAGCCGCATACCTCACGGGCGTCACATTGCCGGTCGACGGTGGCGCAACCGTGGCGATGCCGGCGTCATCGTTTCGAGCAGGCCAAGCTCGAGGGACGGACGCCCAAGTGACGGACGCGCCGGTGACGGACGCCCAGACAAGTGGCGCGCAGGCAAGCGGTTAGGTTCGATCTGATGGCTTGCTTCCACATGCACGGCGACGACAGTGGCGAAACGCACGTCACGACCCTCGTCTTTCCCGTCGAGGAGACATATGCCGGCATGGTCCGCGGTCTGCGAGACATCCCCGCCACGACGATGGGCTTTGGCGAGTTCGTGGAGCGCAAACCCGATGCGGGGGTACACAACGCCCCGCGGCGGCAGTTTCTCGTGGTCCTCCAGGGTGAGCTCCAGATCGTGACGACGCTCGGCCAGGAGGAGCGCCTGCACCCGGGCGACATCCTCCTCGCCGACGACGTCGATTCGAAAGGGCACATCAGCCGCGACGTCGGTGACCAACCCTTGATGCTCATGGCCATCGGGATCGGGAGCGATTGGGAGCTTCCCCAACTCTGAGGAGAGATCGATCGTGGTGTTCCAACCGATGAAGGGCGTCAAGGTCGTGGAGGTCGCGCAGTTCACCTTCACCCCCTCGGCCGGCGCGGTGCTCGCCGACTGGGGCGCGGACGTCATCAAGGTCGAGCACGCGGTCACCGGCGACGCCCAGCGCGGCCTGCGCATCGGTACCGGAGGCGCGGCGGCAGGTTCGTTCCAGCCCTTGATGGAGCATCCGAATCGTGGCAAGCGCAGCATCGGCTTGGCGCTCGAAGTCCCCTCCGCGTACGACGTGCTCATGGAGCTGGTGCAGGACGCCGACGTGTTCGTCACGAACTTCTTGCCTGCTGCCCGTCGTCGTCTGCGCCTCGAGGTCGACGATGTTCGGAGCGCGAACGCGAAGGTCATCTATGTCCGCGGGAGCGGCCACGGCCAACGCGGCCCCGACGCCGAGAAGCCCGGCTACGACGGCTCGACGTACTGGTCGCGCACGGGCAGCGCATGGGGCGCGACCCCGCCCGACAGCCCGCGCCATGTGGGTCAGCCGGCCGGTGCCTACGGCGACTCCATCAGTGGAGCGGTCATGGCCGGCGGCGTCGCGGCTGCGCTGTTCGGGCGTGAGCGCACTGGTGAGCCGTCAGTCATCGACGTCTCCCTCATGAGCGTGGGTGCGTGGGCGATGGCGCTCTCGCTCGGCACGGCGATGCTGACCGATCAGGCCAACCCGCCGGCCTTGCTCACTGATCCCCCGAACATCCCGGTCAATCCGACGGTTGGCAGCTTCCGGACATCGGATGGACGCTTCATCACCCTCATGATGGTGCAGCCGAGCCGCTACTTCGCCGACACGTGTCGACATCTCGGACTGGATCACCTGCTCGACGACGAACGGTTCCAAAGTCCCGAGGGGATCATCGCGAATGCGAACGAGATCGGTCAGCACGTCGCGGCCGCCATCGCTCAGCAGCCGTACGTCCACTGGGTGCAACATCTCCAGAGCCTGGAAGGGCCATGGGCGCCGGCACAGAGCCCGTCTGACATCGTCGCCGATCCCCAGATGGAGGCCAACGGCTACTTCGTGCCCTTGGTCGACGCCGATGGCAACGAGCGCAAGCTCGTGGCGAGCCCCGTCCAGTTCGACGAGACCCCTCCGACCGTGACCAGGGCTCCGCAGTTCGCCGAACACACCGACGAGATCCTGCGCTCGCTGGGCAAGAGTGAGGACGAGATCATTCAGCTCAAGATCGACGGCGCATGCACATGAACGCCAGACACGCCCGCAAGTGTCAAATATCGGCACGGCGAGCCCGCAGGTAGTTTGCATGGTCGTGCACGAGCCTGGTGGCAACCTCGACGAACTACGGCGCAGTGTGCGCGAGTGGTGTGCAACGCACATCCCGAAGGACTGGCAAGACCAGCAACGAGGTGCGACCAATGACGAGCTAGTCGCATTCCTCCGGTGGTGGGGGGCCGAGCTGCGAGCGACGGGCTTGCTCGTGCCGCATTGGCCGAAGGAGTGGGGCGGGGGATTCTCGATCCCTGAGCAAGTCGTCATCGCGGAGGAGCTGGCGCGCGGGGGCGCGCCTCGCAACGGGCTGTACCACGTTGGTGTGTTCAACGCCGCGCCCACCCTCGTGCACAGCGCAACACCGGAGCAGCAGCAGCGGTTCTTGCCCGGGATCCTCAACGGTGAGGTCTGGTGCCAGGGGTTCTCGGAGCCCAACGCCGGTTCCGACCTGGCGAGCCTGCAGACGCGCGCAGTCCTCGACGGCGACAACTACGTCGTCACCGGACAGAAGGTCTGGACCAGCTGGGCCCAGGTCGCCGATTGGTGCATGTTGCTGGTTCGAACCGACCCCGAAGCATCGAAGCACAAGGGCATCACCCTGCTCGTGGTGGATATGCACTCACCGGGCATCGAGGTGCGGCCGATCAAACAGGCGTACGGCGCGTCGGACTTCAACGAGGTGTTCTTCGACGAGGTGGTCGTGCCGGTCGACCAGCGCATCGGACGAGAGAACGATGGTTGGGCGGTCGCGCAAGGCACGTTGGCAGCAGAGCGCGCGATCTTCATCCTCGAGATGACCGAGCGGCTGCGACTCAACGGCATCGAGGCCGCCGTCAGGGAGGCCGCCGGATGGCGCCTCGAGAGCGGCGAGCCCGCGCTCGAAGACGCCGGGGTTCGGGAAGCGATCGCCGAAAGCTACGCAGAAGCCGAAGTGCTTCGGCACATCCTCAACGCGATGATCGAGAACGTCATCCGCGGTGTAGACGTCGGTGGCACGTCCGCCATCATCAAGATCTTCTACGCCGAGGTGATCCAAAAGCTGATGAGAGCGGTCACGGGCTGGCAGGGAGTGCGGGGGCAGCTGGACGAGCCGTTGCTGGAGTGCGCCGGCTGGGAGACCGGGTTCTGGATGAACGACTACATCCACTCCTTCGGTCACGCGATTGGTGGCGGGACGAGCGAGATCATGCGGAACGTGATCGGCGAGCGCATGCTCGGCCTGCCGAGGTAGGGCACACGCATGTCGCTCACCGTCGAAGAACGCGACGAGCTTCGCTCCACAGCTCGCAGTCTGTGTGATCGGAAATCACCGTCCGAGCGGGTTCGGGCGGTCGTCGCCGACCCACCGGGCTTCGATCGCGCGTTGTGGGATGAGATGGTCGGGCTTGGCTGGTCGAGCATCCATGTGCCCGCGGCACATGGCGGCAGTGATGCCGGCTACGCCGCCCTCGCGGTCGTGCTCCACGAGCTCGGCCGCGCCATGGTCCCGTCGCCGTTCCTCGCGAGCGCCGTGCTGGCAACGAGCGCACTGATGTGCTCTGACAACAACGCGCTGGCGAGTGAGCTGTTGGGCGCGCTCGTCGCGGGTGGCTCAATCGGATCCGTGGCTTTCGCGAGCACCGACGGCACGTATGAGGTGTCGCGACTGACGACGGGATGGGAACGCGTAGACGCGACCGTTCGACTGAACGGTTCCTCAGGATTCGTGCTCGATGCCGACGTAGCTGATGTGCTCATCGTCGGTGCGTGCAGCGACGACGGCACCCCTGCCGTCGTCGCCATCGACAGCGCGTCGGCCGGCGTACGGATCGAACCCGCGGCCAGTGTCGACGAGACGCGCCGGCTGTTCAGTGTCGCTTTCACCGACGTCGTGGTCGCTGAGGAGCGGATGCTGTGCGAGCCGGGTGCGCGAGCCGAAGAGCTCCTCGACCAGATCCTCGCTGTCGGCGTCATCGCGGCAGCATGCGATGCAACTGGCGCCACCGAGCGGATGCTCGATCGGACAGCCGACTACGCGAAGGATCGCATGCAGTTCGGGAAGCCGATCGGTTCGTTCCAGGCCGTCAAGCACCACTGCGCAAACATCGCGATTGCCGTCGAGGCCAGTCGGGCGGCAGTGAACGCCGCAGCCGTCGCATTGGATGGCGAACCGAACGCGTGGGCGAGGAATGCGTCGGTGACGTCGTCATACGTCGGTCCGGCTTGCACCGAGGCGTGCGGCTTCGGACTCCGGGTCCACGGTGGCATTGGTTTCACTTGGGAGCACGACTCGCATCTCTACCTGAAGCGGGTGATGCTCGATGAGGTGATGTTTGGCACGCCGTCATGGCACCGCCGCCGCCTGGCTCGTACGGTCATCGAATCCGTGCAGGAAGAGGAGCTCCAGAGGTCATGAGCACAGCAGATACATGGACAGGAAAGCGTCCGAACGAGCTGAACGACGACACCATCGCCGCGGTTCGTCGCCGGATCGGCATCCCCGTGCGGTACTCGCCGCGATCGCACAACGAAAGCTCGTCCACGGACTCGTTCCGTCACTTCGCGCTTGCCTACGGCGACGACAACCCGATGTACACCGATCCCGCGCACGCTCAGGCGTCGTCGTGGAAATCGCCGGTCGCCCCGCCCTTGTACCCCTTCACTGCGGGCATCGCTCGCTCGTTGAACTGGTCGGACGCCGAGAAGAAGGAGATGTCGGGTGGCGACCCGCTTGCTGGCATTGGCCAGTACATGTGTGGTGAGCGCTGGTTCTTCGTCAAGCCGATCAAGGCGAGCGACGTGCTCTGGCGGACCCAGTCGCTGTTCGGCGCAGAGCTGCGATCGAGCGAGTTCGGCGGTGGGACGGGAGCCCTCGTCTCGCACCGTGTGGCCTGGGAGGAAGAGGGTGGTTCGCCATTCGCCTTCCGCTTCTTGGACTTCTGGCACGCAGATCGTGAGAAGTCGGGGAAGGCGGGGAAGAATCGCGAGCTGGAACGCGCGCACTACGACGACGCCGCGCTGGAGCAGATCGACGCGTGCTACGAGAACGAATACGTGCGCGGCGCCGCGCCGCGCGGCATTGCCGACGTGAAGGTTGGCGAAGAGCTCGGGCCAATCGTGAAAGGGCCGCTGAGCGTCACCGAGATGGTTGCGTGGCACACGGGTGTGGGCTGGGGCATGTACGGAGGCGGCGCGTCCAAGGTCGCGTACAAGAATCGGAAGCGAATTCCAAAGTTCTACCTAAAGAACGATGTCGGCTTCTGGGACATGGCGCAACGATGTCATTGGGACGACGAGTGGGCGCAGCGGATGGGTCATCCCGCCGCATACGACTACGGCGTGATGCGCTCGTGTTGGATGTCGCATCTCATCACGAACTGGATGGGTGACGACGCTTGGATCTGGAACATCTCGGCTTCGATTCGCAAGTTCAACTACCTCGGCGACATGCACATGGTCTCCGGGGTGGTGCGCGAAATCGATCGATCGTTGAACACCGTGACCATCGACGCCACGTGCACAAACCAACGAGGTCAGATCACAAGCGACGCGCGGATCGTGGTCATCCTGCCCGGGCCCGATGGTGGCCCGGCCGTCATTCCTGACTTCGCGCCGGAACAGATTCCCGAAGCCAAAGCGCCGTGACCGACGCCGGCGTCTCCTCCGCCGGTGCTCGCCGCGCCGACTTTCTCGTTGGTCTGCGCGTACTCGAGGTGGGGGATGGCGTGGCCGGTTCGGCGACATCCGCCGCGCTTTGGGCGCTGGGCGCAGATGTCACCTCGGTGGTCGATCCCTCTAGCGTGCATCGGCGCGGCCGACCGGATGTCGAGGTCGGAAGCGGGCGAGTGAGCTTGCTGTCGCTCTTCCTCGACCGGGGCAAGCAGCTGCTCACCGGGAGCAGTCAGGCCGAGGTCGAAGATCTGCTCCGAAGCGCTGCGTTCGATGTCGTCGTCTTCGATCGCGTCGCGGGTGCACACGGGCCATTCGCCTCGCTGCACGACCTTGGCGTCTACGCGGAGTTCGTGGAGCAACACAACCAGCGCGCGTGGTTGACGATCAGCGCGTTCGGGCTGACGGGGGACCGTGCGGCTGACATCGCGACGGACCTCACGGTCGCCGCCGCGAGCGGGATGCTGGCGACGGTGCGCGACCAACACACCGGGCAACCGCTCAAGCTCGCGGGCTACCCGTCCTTGCTCAACACGGGCCAAGCCGGTGCGCTGGCTGCATGTCACGCGGTCGACCTAGCCACTCACGGTGCACCCGTCCATCTCGACTGCTCCGCGGTGGAGGCAACCATCGCGACGGGACCGACGCTTGAGGTGGGCAACCGCCTGCTCACCACGGGCAGCCTCGGCGGTGCGCGCCGGTACGGAGCTCCTGCGAGCTTCTACCAGTGCTCCGACGGACAAATCCGGATCTCCGCCATGGAGCAGCACCAGTGGCAAGGCGTCGTGACGTCGATGGGTTCGCCCACCTGGTGCGAGAAGTTCCCCGAGGTAGAGGACCGCATCGCCGGGGCGGACGAGATCGATGAGCGCGTTGGGGAATGGGCGCGCACGCTCACCAAAGCGGAAGCCGAGACCCTGTTGCAGTCCCACGGCGTACCGGCCACCGCGATGTACTCGCCCGCAGAGCTCCTCGATTCACCGCAGTTCGCGCATCGCCATGTGTTCGAACCGCTGTCGCTCGACGACGGTCGCGAGGCACAGGTCGTGGGCTTGCCATTCCAGGTGGTCGACGGGGGAAAGGAAGGCGACCGCGGCAGTCGCCGGCGTCGGTCATTGCGCGGGCTGCGGATCCTTGAAGCAGGCCGTGTGCTCGCGGTACCGCTCGCGGGTGCGGTGCTCGGTGCACTCGGCGCCGAGGTGACCAAGCTCGAGGACATGGGGCGCCTGGACATGTACCGACGTCGCGGCCCCTACATCGACGGTGAAGCGGGCATGGAGCGATCCGCGTACTTCACGTTGGTCAACCACTCGAAGCGCAGTGCGGCGTTCGACGTCGACTCCGCCCGCGACCAGCTCGACGCGTTGCTGGACCGCTCCGACGTCGTGCTCGAGAACCTGGGGCGCAAACGCGCGTTAGCACTCGGGGTGGGAACGGCGGCGCTGGCGACCCATCCAGATGTGCTCGGGATCAGCTCCTCGGGCTTTGGGCTCGACGGACCTCGCTCTCGATATCGCGCGTACGCGTACAACCTGCACGCGGCGTGCGGGCTCGGGTACGTGACCCGCGGTGAGGACGGCGAGCCGGCGGAGATCGACTTCGCGTGGGCCGATCTCATCTCTGGCTATGCGCTGGCCACGTTCATCGCGGCGTGGGCAATCGGGCCGGCGGGCAACCGCGGCGTGGGTCTCGACTTCGCGATGGCCGATCTGATCGTCGGTCATTTCAACGAATTCATGGCGGCAGCGAGCCTCGACGCAGGAAGCGATGGATTGGTGGACCGCGCCAATGAGCTCGCGCCGTTCGCACCGCATGGTGTGTACCCGACGTCCGATGGGTGGGTTGCTGTAGCGGTGATCGACGACGAGCAGTTCGAGCGCCTGGCCAAGGTGCTCCAGCATGAGCCCCTCGCGCAGGGCGCATTCACGAGCGCCGATGGGCGCTTCGAGCTGCGCCATGCGCTCGACGAGCACATGGCTGATGCCACGCGCGGACGTGAGGCAGGCGAGCTTGCTGGCGCGTTGCGCGCAGCTGGCGTGCCGGCAGAGGAGGTGCTTTCCCTCGACGACCTGCTGACCAACCCTCAGCTCGCGGCGCGCGACTTCCTGACGTCGGTCGAGCACCCGGTGTGGGGCCGTCGACGCCTGGTCGGGATCCCATGGCGCCCATTCCGCCAGCCCGCCATCGCGCTCGGACCACCGCCGTTGTTGACGCCAGCCATGGAGACTGGATGATGCCGAAGCCTGACGAACCCAAATCTGACGAACTGGGGCAGGCGCCCCGTCCGATCCGGATCGACCGTTGGAACGAGTGGCACACGGAGTATGACGATCCCGACTCGGAGCTCGCCCTGCGCATGCGAACGGTGCGCAAGCACGTCGCGGCCGTGGTCGCAGCGTGTCCGCCCGGTCCCGTGACTGTCGTCAGCATCTGTGCCGGTCAAGGACGGGAGGTCATCGGAGCGCTCGAGAATCATCCGCGTCGCGACGACGTCCGCGGCCGGCTTGTTGAGCTCGACGCCGACAACGCCGCGTTCGCTCAGCAGTGGGTCAAGCAAGCTCACCTCGAAGCGTTGGAAGTGGTGAACGGGGATGCATCGGTGAGTGACGCGTACGCGGGTGTGCCCCGCGCCGACCTCGTCGTCGTCTCCGGACTCTTTGGTCATGTCGACGACAACGACAGGGTGTCGACCATCGCGTTCCTGCGCCAGCTGCTGCGCTCTGGCGGCTCTGTGGTGTGGACATCGTTCCTGCGTGACAACGGCCCGGTCGAGAAGCTGCGCCGGTTCTTCGTCGAGCAATCGTTCGACGAGATCGAAACCGAGTTCCTCCCCGGCGAGGAGTACAGGTTCACCGTCACGTTGAGCCGGCACGCCGGCTCGGAGGAGCCGCTCCGGGCGAGCACGAAGCTCTTCACCTTTGGGTCTGCGCGCGCGGGCCGCCAGGAGCGGCGCTCGGACGATCCCTCACGAAAGGTTGAAAAGTGACGAGCTCGCTCGAAGGAAAGGTCGTGGCCGTCACCGGTGGAGGTCGAGGTATCGGCCGGGCAATCGCGCTCGCGGCTGCAAACGAAGGTGCCAGCGTTGTCGTCGCCGACTACGGCGTCTCGGTCGACGGGCGGGAGGGCGCGTCGTCGGACGCGGCGGACGAGGTCGTCGCGGAGATCATCGCGGCCGGCGGGCAGGCCGTCAGCGCGGCTGAAGACGTCTCGACGATGGAAGGCGGTCGCCGCATCGTGCAGACCGCAGTCGATCACTTCGGTCGGATCGACGGACTGGTGTGCTGTGCCGGTATCACGGTGATGAAGTACCTGTGGGAGCTCGAGGAGCACGAGTGGGACGACGTGATCGCCGTGCACCTGAAGGGTCACTTCAGCTGTGCGCAGGCGGCCGCCCGGGTGATGATGCCGCAGGGGTCGGGCAGCCTCGTGTTCATCGGGAGCGGAGCATTCACGGGAACGCCCAACATGCCGAGCTACGCGACCGCGAAGGCGGGAGTTCTCGGGTTCACGTGGAGCACCGCGTACGCACTGGCGCGTTTCGGCATCACCACGAACTGCGTCGTGCCCAGCGCGGCGACGCGCATGTCCGACAGCATCTATGGAAATGCGGAGATGCTCAGCGATCAGCCGGGCGAGACGGTCCGCAGCGATCTCGCGACGGGTACGCCGCGCGACCCCGCCAACGTGGCACCCATCGTCCTGTACCTGTTGGGCGATCAGGCCCGTGAGATCAACGGCCAGGTGTTCCGGGCCCAGGGCTACGAGATCGCTCACTTCGGAGATATCGCATGGGACAAGGCCATGAAGAACGATGGACCGTGGGATGTGGCGTCGATCGCCGATCGACTGCCCGTCGAGCTCGGTCCAACGCTCACCCCGAGGCCGGTGCCGTGGCCGGAAGCTCCGCGCTGATCACGCCGCCGTGGGCTCGCCGACGCCCAAGCCCGACTTCGGTGTTGTCGGGTGCCCTGCTTCCAGATAGTGTCAGTACGCTGCCATTTTTTCCCGGGGTGGAGGGGAGTTCGTCGTGACCGCAACCGTGAGCGAGACCGGAACTGACACCAGCGCAGGTGCGACGCCGCTGGTGATCGTTTCGTGCGACACCCATATCGGCCCGCGACTGGTCGAAGACCTCAGGCCGTACTGCCCGAAGGACCTGTTGGAGGAGTTCGATGCCTATGCAGCCGCCCTCCAGGCCAAGCGCGCGGCAGCCGCGGCGCAGCGAGAGACCGTGTCGTTCGGCGGCAACACGACGGGCCCCGACTGGGGAGTGCGCTTCGCGAACCTCCAGACCCCGGGTCACTTCGACATGCACGAGCGCATGCGCGATCTCGACAGCGATGGGGTTGCGGCTGAGGTCATGTTTCACGACAGCCAGAACGGCGAGCCGATGCCGTTCCAGAGCGACACCTTGCTCATGCGAGGGACCGGCGAGGGCCAGGACTTCGAGCTGTTGAAGGCCGGTCGCCACATGTACAACCAATGGCTCGCGGACGTGTGCTCGATCGAGCCCGAACGTCACATCGGCTTGATGCACCTCCCGATGTGGGACATCGACGCCGCGATCGCCGAGCTCGAGTGGGCGCGGTCCGCGGGACTGAAGGGCATGAACTTCCCGGCGCCACGTGCGTACTTCGAGCCGTACAACAACCCGGTGTGGGATCCGTTCTTTTCTGTATGCGAGGACCTCGGCGTCACGCTGGCGAACCACGGTGGCGCGGGGGCAAGTGGTGGCTCCTTCCCAGGTGGGATGTCGATCGCGAAGTTCGAGATCTCGATGATGACTCGCATCTGCCCCATGGATCAGCTCATCTTCGGTGGGGTATTCGAGCGCCACCCGAAGCTGCGTCTCGTGTCGACCGAGTCACCCGGCGTGTGGTGGCAGTTCGTACTGAAGGAGATGGACAGCATCTACCTCACCGACACGCACAGCTACGGTCCCAAGGAGAAGGAACGCGTCCCGCGTCTGCCGAGCGAATACGCCGGCGAGCAGGTATGGATCGGCGCGAGCTTCCAATCTCGCTTCGAGGCCGAAGACGCGATCGAGAAGGGCTACGACGACCGAGTGATCTGGGGCTCTGACTACCCGCACTTCGAGGGCACATACCAGAAGGACGCCGTCGGGCCGAACGGCGAACCGATGACGTGGGCGTCACTCCGCTTCACGTACGCGGGATTGCCGGCCGGCGAGGTCACCAACATGCTTGGGCAGAACGCGCTCAACGCGTACGACCTCGACGGCACAGCCCTCGCGAAGGTCGCGGCGCGCATCAATGCGCCTACGTACGACGACCTCAACAGCGCGGCTGTCACGGAGCGTCCGAAGGACTCTGGCCATCTGGCGTTCCGCACGTTCGGCTTTTGGCACTAATCCGCCCGCTCGTGTCTGTCGTCCCGCCCCTCCCACGCCGACGTCCACTCCGATTCGTATGAGCGACGAGCTGAAGGTCGAGCAACGCGGACGCGTGCTCGTGGTCACGATCGACCGCCAGGACCGGATGAACGCGATGAGCGAACAGGTGCACGCCGGTCTCATCGAGGCGTGGACGTTCGCGAAGGAAGATGATTCGGTCCGGTCGATTGTCATCACCGGTGCGGGAACACGAGCGTTCTGCACCGGGATGGACCTCCAGGCGTTCGCGGAACGCGGCGGACCGAGTCCAGCGAAGGCCGACGTGCACGAGGAGCTCGACACCACTCCGCTGCACTGCGATGTGTGGTTGCCGACGGTCGTGGCTGTCAACGGCGTATGTACCGGCTCAGGTCTTCACTTCGTGGCCGACGCGGACATCGTCGTTGCGTCGGCGACGGCAACCTTCCTCGATACGCACGTGAGTGTGGGACAGGTAGCCGCTATCGAGCCGATCACATTGTTGGCGCGCATTGGGCTCGGCAACGCGCTGCGACTTGCGGTGCTCGGCAAGCATGGCCGGATCACCGCCGAAGAGGCGCTGCGGATCTCGCTTGTGGACGAAGTGGTGGAGCCGGAGCGCCTGCTCGATCGCGCCATCGAACTGGCCGAGCTCGCGGCGACCGGCTCACCAGCGGCGATCGAGGCGTCGAAGCGAGCGATCCGAGGCGCGCTCGAGCGTCCAATGGCCGAGGCGTTGCAACATGGGTGGCAGCTCTTGCTCGCGCATCGCGGGCACCCCGACAGCAATGAGGGGCCAGCGGCATTCGTGGAGAAGCGGGAGGCGAAGTGGCAGTGACCGATTTGCCGACCGTCGACGTCGACGTCGACGTCGATGTCGATGTCGATCTTGACGCAGTCGCCGCCGAGGTCGATCGTTTCGCGCGCGAGATGCTCCCTGCGGACTGGGTAGCGGCAGTCGACCGCGACGACCCCGCCACGCTCGCGACGATTCGCAGCAACTTCGATGGCGAGGATCTGTGGACTCGTATCGCTGATGCGGGGTATGTGGCGCCCACATGGCCGAAGGAGTACGGAGGTCTCGGTGTCGCGCCGCGCGTGGCTGGTGCAATCGGGCGTGCGCTCGGGCGCTACAAGATGCCGCGTTTCGACAACCCGGTGGGCGTGGATCTCGCGGGGCCGGCAATCATGAACTGGGGCACGAATGAGCAAAAAGAGCGATACCTCCTTCCGATCGCCCGTAATCAAGAGATCTGGTGCCAGCTGTTCTCAGAACCTGGTGCAGGTTCCGATCTCGCCGGACTCGCGACGCGGGCGATCCGCGACGGCGACACGTGGACGGTGAATGGTCAGAAGGTATGGACGAGCCTCGGCCACCTGGCCTCGTTCGGTCTGCTGCTCGCACGGACCAACCCCGACGTCCCGAAGCACAAGGGCATCACCGCTTTCTTGATGCCCATGAAGCATCCCGGTGTCACAGTGCGCCCGCTCCGCCAGATCACGGGTGACGGCGAGTTCTGCGAAGTGTTCTTCGACGACGCGCTGATAGATGACTCGATGCGCCTCGGTCCCGTGGACGAAGGTTGGCGCGTCGCCATCTCGATCCTGATGAACGAGCGGCACCAGGGATCCGGAAGCGGTGCCGCGATGCCGGGAACCGTCGCCGGGCGATCGATCGGCGCGCTGATCCGGCGGTATGCGCCCGTGACCGATCCTGTGCTTCGGCAGCGGTTGGCGCAGCTGTACATCGAGGATCGACTCGTGTCGATGACGAACCAGCGGGCCGCGGCCCGGCGGCGCGCCGGTCAGCCGACCGGGCCCGAGGCATCGGTCACGAAGCTCTTCTTCAGCGAGCACACCCAGCGGCTCCAGAACCTCGCAGTCGACTTGGAAGGGCCTGCCGCGCAGGCGTGGGAAGACGGGGATCGCTGGTTGCAGAACACCGTGTGGTCGTTTTTGCGTGTGCGGTCGAAGACGATCGCTGGTGGCTCGTCTGAGGTGCAACGAAACATCCTCGGTGAACGCGTGCTCGGGCTGCCCAAGGAGCCCGAAGTTGATCGCTCGATACCGTGGTCGGAGGTCCGGCGCTCCTGATGGCCGACGACGCCACCGATCCGACGAGCCTCGCCGAGATCGCACTGCTTCGTGCGCGACGCGACGCGACCACGCCCTTTGTGCTCACGATCGACCAGCACGCGCCTCACGCAGTCACGACGCGCTCGTACGGCCAGATCGCAACGAGGGCCGCGGTGCTTGCGCGCGCGCTCGCCGAAGCCGGTGTGTCGCCGGGGGAGCGAGTCGGGTGCTACCTGCCGAACTCGCCGAGTTGGATCGTCGCGTCGCTCGCGATCTGGTGGAACCGCGCTGCAGTCGCTGCAGTGGGCACGCTGCTCCCTGGGGCTGAAGCGGATCGACTCTTTGCGATGGCCGAGGTTTCGACCGTCATCACGGTCGATGGCGCGCCGGAGCTCCCGGGGACGCGGCATGTTGTGCGCGTCGACATGGAGGGCCTGCTCGCCGGTGCGTCTGATCCCGGGGACACGGGATGGGAAGCAGCAGACCTTGCGCTGCCCGCGCACGACGATCTTGCGGTAGCGATCTTCACTTCGGGCACGACCGGCCAGCCCAAGGGGATCACGCATACGCACGCCGACGTTGTCGCATCGGCGCGGCGGGTTGCGGCTGGCTATGCGCGCACCAGCGACTTTCGGCCTGCGCCCGCCCCCGCGCATCTCGCGCCGGGCGTGATCTTCAATCCGTTTGGGCACATGGTCGGATACGGCCGCCTTGCGTTCAGGATGTGGATCGGGAGGCCGACCGTGATCGTGCCCAAGTTCTCCGTGGCCGCGGTCAAAGCGTTGCTCGCGAAATTCGACATGGATGCACTGAATCTCACACCGACCATGATCCAGATGCTCGCGACATCCGAAGAGACGGTCGACTTTGGCAGCGTGAAGTACGTGACATCGGGCACGGCGCCGTTGTCGGCCGCGACTCGCGAACGCTTCGAGTCGCGCTACGGAGTCCCGGCTATGCAGGCATACGGCATGAGCGAGATCGGCGCCGTGGCGCAAGAGCGTTTCGACGACGTGGCGGCCGGTCGACGTGGCCCAGGGTCCGTGGGTCGGATCGCCGCCGGTGTCGAAGTCCAGATCCGCCCTCTTGATGATGACCGACCTGCTGGCGAGGGTGAGATCTGGGTCCGAACCGACGAGGCATCGAGCGAGTTCATCGGCGGTGAACCGGTACCGGTTGATGAGGACGGTTGGTTCGCGACCGGCGATGTCGGTCGCCTCGATGACGACATCCTCTACATCACGGGGCGTGTGCACGAAAAGATCATCGTGGGCGGGTTCAACGTGTATCCGGTTGAAGTCGAAGACGTGGCTCGTCGCTCGTCGCTCGTGAAAGATGTGGTGGTGGTAGCTGTGCCTGATGAGCGGCTCGGCGAGGTCCCTGTGGCGGGGATCGTCTGGTCGGGTGAGCCGGACGTTGCCGCGCTGCTCGAAGAGATGCGCGCCGATCTCGCCCACTACAAGGTGCCGCGCACGCTCTTCCCGCTCGATGCAGTGCCCCTCACGCCGCGAGACAAGGTCGATCGCGGGCGCGCGGCCGAGCTCGCCCGGGCTGCAGTGGGCGTTGCGAACGCAGCGACATGAGCGACGCGATGACCACGAGTCGATTCGAGGGCTCGGCCACGATCCCGTTCCTCATTCGGCATGCCGCTGAGAAATTCCCTGATCGCGAGTTCATCATCACGCCGAGTCGACAGATCACCTTCGGCGACACCGAGCTCCAGTCGCGCCGGCTGGCTCAGCACCTCCTGCGCTCTGGGATCGGGAAGGGCTCGCGCGTCGGCATCCTGTTCCCGCAGGGGCCGGACTTCGTCGTCGCATTTCTCGCGATTACGCGAATCGGCGCGATCGCGGTTCCTCTGAGCACATTTCTCAAAGCGCCTGAGTTGCGACAGGCCGTTCGTCATGCCGACATCGGCTTGCTGATCGCGCCGCGAACGCTCCTCGGAAGCGACACCGAGGAGATGTTCGAGTCGTTGTGGCCTGAGCTGGGTTCTGCGGCCGACGCCGATCTGGAACTTGGCGATGCGCCGTACCTGCGACAGATCTGGGTGTGCGGCGGGGCCGCTCCACGCTGGGCGGTCGGTCTTCCCGACGTCGCGGAGCTGGGTGACGAGCCTGCGAGCGCCGACGAGCTGCTCCTCGCGGTCGAGGCACAGATCGTGCCGTCCGATCTGATGGTGTTCGTGTACACGTCAGGCGCGACCGCGGAGCCGAAGGTCGTGGTGCACACGCAGGGTGGGCAGATCCGACACGCGTGGACCCTTGCGCAGATCTACGGGCTCGACCACGACGCGCGCACGTTCACGAACATGCCGTTCTTCTGGGTGGGGGGACTCACGGTCGTGGTGCTCAGTCACCTGCACGTCGGTGCCGCAGTCATCACCGTGGAGCGGATGGACAGCACGGAGATGCTTGACCTCATCGAGGCCACGCGCCCAAAGCGTGTGCTGGGCTGGACGCTCTACGAGCGTCTCTCCGCGGACCCATCGTTCCCCCACCGCGACCTCGGCGGCATCGAGTTCCCGATTCCCGACCTGCTGGCAGCGGGGCTGCGTCACAACTCACTCGGGATGTCCGAGACCGGCGGGCCGCACACCGGAGTCGTCGTTGCCACCAACAAGGTGGACCTTCCCGAGAAGTTGCGGGGGTCGTTCGGTCCGCCCCTCGCCGGAATACATCACAAGATTGTCGATCTCGCTACCGGCCAGGAGGTCGAGGCCGGAGTCGAGGGACAGATCTGCGTGCGCGGTGACAACCTCATGGATGGTCTGTACAAGAAAGATCGGCACGACACCTTCGACGCCGACGGCTGGTACCACACGGGCGATAAGGGCTTCTTCAGCGATGGCCTGCTGTTCTTCACGGGTCGTCTCACCGAGATGATCAAGACCGGCGGCGCGAACGTCGCGCCTCGCGAGGTCGAGCTCGCGGTCGAGTCGCTCCCGGGGGTGAAGGCCGCGTTCGTCGTGGGGATCCCAGATCCCGAGCGCGGCGAGCTCGTGAGCTGCTTGGTCTGTCCCGAACCGGGCCACGACATCGACGCGGCCTCGCTCAGCGCGGCGCTACGCGACCAAATCGCGAGCTACAAGATCCCACGCAAGATCGTGGTGGTTCCCTACGACGACGCGCCCTGGCTCCCATCGGGGAAGGTCAGTAAGCCGCGAATCGTCGAGCTGCTCACCAACGCCCGAGCGTGAGATGCCGATGACCGACAAACGAGGACAGCCGATGCACACAATCGATGTCGACCCAGACCTCCTGCGACAGAGCACGGAAGTCGCGTTGCACGCCGCGGCGGAGACCTATATCCACATCGCCGGCGAGATCGATGGTCGCATCCCGCAGCTCATGGACACGCTAGTTCCAGATGGTCCGTACGCGTACACGATCCAGCCCGAGTTCAACGCCGACGGCACCGTCCGCACCCCGATCTTGACGACGCGGGAAGGGATCCACGATGCGTACGTGATCATTCGGGGTGCCAGCGCGCTGCTCAGCGTCGAGCCGCTCGTGGAGATCCGGGGGCTGTGGTACACGTTCCAAGAAGGGCTCTCCGTCGGGCAGCCGAAGGGCGGTGAGCCGACCGGCGGCACGATGACACTCGCGATCTTTCCGGTGTCCTCGGGCAAGGGCATCACGGGGGAGCTCGTGTGGCCGTATGTGCCGCGGGCGATGCTCGGTCGCGGCGAGGCGCCGGCCGACGCCCCCACCGATCCGGTGCGCATCAGGCGTGCCGTGATTGCGTTGCATGATCGATTCCTCAATGCATTTCGGGCTGGGGATGTCGATTCCATGATCGAGACGCTCAACGACGATGTCCAAGGGGCAGTTCGCGACTACGTGAACGACACTGGCACACTCATCGAGTTGCGCGGCAAGGACGAGCACCGAGCGTTCTATGGCGCGCTGTTTGAGAAGTATGAGATCCGGTCGGTCGAGCTGCTCGACCGAGTCGCCCAGGATTGGTACGTGTTCGCCGAGTTCCGGGTGACAGTGAACTCTCACGGCGCCGATGCACCGATCGCGTTCCACATCGCCGAGTACGCGGTGACGGCAAAGGATGGGCGCTTCATGGTGCACATCGGGCACGGCACCGACCCGGCGTAGCGATCGGCAGAGGACGAGCTTCGATGGATACGCGCGAGGACACGGTCACCGACGGACGGATGGTGACGCGCGAGCTTGCCGAGTGGGTGGCCGGGCTCCGGTACGAAGATCTCCCGCGTGAAGTGGTCGAGGAAGCCGGCCGCGCGTTCACCGACTTCCTGGGCGAGTGCCTCTTCGTCGGGGCGACCCAGCCGTGGGGCCAGAGCATCGCCGACTTCTGCGCCCGCGAGGGCGGCGGCCAGCCCGAGGCGACCATCATCGCGTTGGGGAAGAAGACCTTGTCGTCGCGGGCGGCGTTCGCGAACGGCACGATGGCCCTCGGCTTCGAGTTCGCTGACTTTGGTGCTGGAAGTCGGCCGTACCCGTTTGCGGTCACGGGTCCCTTGGCCCTCGCCGAGGCGCGTCAGCGATCCGGCAAGGATCTCGCGCTCGCGATCGTCATCGGTTACGAGGTCATGGGTCGCGTCTTTCGCGCCACGTTCAAACGTGGCGAAGGGAACAGCCCGTTCTACGTGCCGTCGGTGTATGGCACGGTCGGATCGGCTGCCGCGTGCGCACGCGTGCTCGGCCTGTCACCGCAGCACACGACGTACGCGTTGGGGTTGGGTGCCGCCTTCACCGGTGGCACGTTCCAGGGTCACGAGGAAGGTGCGTGGCAGCGATCGCTGAACGGGGGCATGGCGGGGGAGCGCGCGGTCACGGCGGCACTGCTCGCCGAGACGGGCTTCCGTGCGACGGAGCTCGGTCTCGAAGGTGTGCAGGGTTTCGCGAAGATGTACTCCGGTGGACGCCTCGACCCGGCGGCATTGCTCGACGATCTCGGGGTGTCGTTCATCATCACCGATCGATGGGTGAAGTGTTATCCGATGAACACGACGCTGCACGCTCCCGTCGAAGCATTGCTTGCGATCATGCACACGCATGGCCTCCAGCACACCGACATCGAGGAGATCGATGCCGCGTGGCAACAGGTCGAGCCTTTCCTGGCCAAGCACAAGGTCAACACGGTCGTCGGCGCGCAGGCGAGTCTTCCGTTTGCTTTGGCCGTGGCCGCGGTGCGCGGCAAAGTGGGGGTCGACGAGTTCACCGAGGAGACCGTCGCCGACCCAACGATCCAGGAGATGATCCCCCGGACGGTCGTGCACCAGGACGACGAGCTGTACGCGAAGGTCACGAACAGCATGCCGGGGCGGGTAACCGTGCGGACCAAGGACGGCCGCGAATTCACTGATGAGGTGCTCTATCCAAAAGGCAATCCGAGCAACCCGATGACCGAGGACGAGTTCAAGGGGAAGTTCATGGACATGGCCGTGCGCGTGCTCGGTCACGACCAAGCCGACGAGCTCTACCAACGGGCCCGGGAGTTGGACAGCGCCGCAGACGTGGCCGACTTGGCTCCGCTGTTCAGCCCTCAGAACAGCACCCAATAGAGCGATTTGATTGCGAGGCGTACTTCCATGGGCATGAATGCGATCGAGAAGATCCTGGCGAACCACTCCGAGCAGGAGACCGTCGTGCCGGGCGACGTCGTGGTGGTCGACGTCGATGTCACAGTGCAGTTCGATTCCGCGCGGGAAGACGTCCTGAAGCTGGCCAACCCCGACAAGCTCGTCTTACTGCATGACCATGTCGTCCCGGCGCCCACGGTGCAGGCGGCGAACAACGCCAAGCGCATGCGCGAGTTCGTCGAGCGCTTCGACATCAAGAACTACTTTCCCGTCGGGCAGCACGGCATCTCGCACGTGCTGGTCGCGCAAGAGGGCTACGCCCTGCCGGGCCAGATCTTGGTGAACGCCGATTCCCACACCTGCTCCTCGGGCGCCATGAACTGCCTCGCTCGCGGCATGGGGCCGTCGGAGATGCTGTACATCCTCTGCAAGGGCCGGACCTGGTACAACGTCGGCCCGACCACGAAGGTGGTCCTCGAGGGCAAACTTCCCGAGCGGGTGTTCCCGCGCGATGTCATCCACTTCATTCCCGGCCAATACGGTGATTTCGCCGGCCAGAACCTCGAATGGCACGGCGACGGCCTTGCCGGGATCGGCATGGACGGCCGACTCACGATGGCGACGATCTCGGCCGAGCTGTCGGTGGAGTTCTCGCTCTTCCCGTACGACGACGTGCTGGCCGAGTTCCTCGAAGGACGGGCGAAGTGGCCGTTCGAACCAGTGCACCCCGACGCCGACGCCAACTACGAGCAGACGATCACTGTCGACATGTCGATGCTCGAACCGCAGGTCGTGCTTCCCGGCAAGGTCGCCTGGAACTCGAAGAACGTTGGTGATGTCGCTGGTCAGAAGGTCGATCAGGCATTCATCGGCTCGTGCGCGAACGGCCGCCTGAGCGACTTCGCGATCGCGGCTGAGATCGTGAAGGGTCGACAGCTGGCAAAGGGCGTGCGAATGATCGTGACACCGGGGAGCCAGGCAATCCTCAAGGACGCGATCAAGCTCGGCTACGTGGAGACATTGATGGACGCGGGCGCGGTCGTCACCAACTCCACGTGTGGCGCGTGCTTCGGCGGTCACATGGGTCTGCTCGCCGATGGTGAGGTGTGCATCACTGCGTCGACGCGCAACTTCCAAGGACGAATGGGAAGCCCCAAGGCCGACGTGTTCATGGGTTCACCGGCGACGGTCGCCGCGTCGGCGATCGCCGGCGTGATCACCGATCCGCGAGACGTTTAGATGCAGCGAAGGAGCGCATGATGGCGCGCACGTTCACGGGCAAGGTCTGGAAGTTCGACCATGACATCAACACGGACCTGGTCATCCCGAACTTCGCGGTCCTGATGACCCTCGAAGACCAGCTCAAGCACTGCTTCTCGGCCAACCGACCCGGGTGGGTCGACGAGGTGCAACCCGGCGACGTGCTGCTCGCCGGCCGCAACTTCGGCGTTGGCTCCGCGCGCAACATCGGTGCCGTCTTCCACGGCTTGGGCATCGTCGGTGTTGTCGCCGACTCGTTCAACGGTCTGGGCCTGCGGAACTGCATCAACGCGGGTTTGCCGCCGCTTCCGTGCCCGGGCATCCTCGATGTGTTCGACGAAGGCGACACGGCCGAAGTGGATTGGGTTGCTGGCGCGGTGCTGAACGTCACGACGGGCGCGACCGTGACCGGCGCCCCGATCCCGAAGGCGTTGCAAGACATCGTCGAGGCCGGCGGTGTCGAGGCTGTGCTGCGCAACGAGGGCTACCTCGCCGCTCGGTGAAGAGTCGAGAGCAAGAACGAGGGACCAGATCGAGGGACCAGATCGAGGGAGCAGTGATGGGAGCGACGAACGCTTCGGTGACCGAACGGCTCGCCGAGTGGATCGTGGAAGCCGACTACGACGACGTCCCAGCTGTCGCGGTCGAACGCGTGCGCGACCGCGTCCTCGACTCTCTCGGTGTGATGTTCGCCGGGATGTCCGTCCCGACCGGTATCGTCATGCGCGACTGGGTGAAGGCGCAGGGCGGCACGCCCGACAGCACGGTGGTCGCGAGCGGGTTCAAGACGACCGCGCCGTTCGCAACGTTGGCAAATGCCAGCGCGGGTCACGCGCTCGAGTTCGACGACATCGCCGTCGGCGGCGGCCACTTCGCCAACCCGGTCACGACTGCGACATTGGCGGTTGGTGAGAAGGTCGGGGCGTCGGGGAGAGATGCCGTGCTCGCGTGGCTCGTGGGCTACGAGGTCATCATCCAGACCTCGAAGCCGTGCCGCGGCCCGCAGGGCAACACGCTGCTCAGCCGCGGGTGGTTCAACCAGGGCTTCCAGCCCGCACTCGGTGTTGCAGCCCTCGCGGCCAAGCTGATGAACCTCGATGTGCACCAGACCCGCATGGCCCTCGCCAACGCGGCCGGAGCGATGGGCGGGTTGCTCAAGAACCGTGGCAGCGACACCAAGTCGTTCCAAGCCGGGAGCGCGGCGATGCACGGCGTGATCGCAGCCGAGCTCATGGCCCTCGGGTTCACCGGCAACGAGGACATTCTCGACGGTGACATCGGCGTGGCCCGCTTGCTCGGTCTCGAGCACGGTGATGCCGAGCTGGCTCTCGAAGGCCTCGGCACATGGGACATGGCGACGAACGGCTCGACGATCCGCTTGCACGCCTGCTGCGGTGCGAGCCATTGGGCGCAGGACGCGCTGCTCAACATCCTGCGGCACCGCCCAGTGAAGCCCGAGGAAGTCGCCTCGATCGAGGTGGAGCTCGACGCGTTCCTGATGGACATGATGCCGTACCACGATCCACAGACCGGGCTCGAGGCGAAGTACAGCATCGAGTACGACCTCGCAACGATCGTGCTCGACGGTCGCGCGGGCCTGCATCAATACAGCGACGCGGCCGTGCAGCGTCCCGAAGCACGCGCACTCATGCAACGGGTGAGCTACCGACTCGTCGACGAAGTGCGTCAGCCCCAGACTCGGGTTGTCGTCACTCTCGAGAACGGGGAGCGGATCGAGGAGGCCGCGCAGCGATCGCACGGCTCGCCAAGCGATCCCCTCACCGGTGCAGAGGTGCTCGGTAAGTTCCACGAGTGCGCGGAGGGATTGGTCTCGCAGCCACAGCGTGAGCGCGTGATCGATCTGTGCAAGCGCTTCGAGACGCTGGACAACGTCTGCGAACTCACGGACGCCATCGGTACGGTCTGATCGTGCAAAGCACCAGAGAGGTTCGGCATGTTTGACATCGTTCTCACCGGCGGGCTCATCGTCGACGGCACGGGTGCTCCCGCTCGCCCCGGAGACGTCGCCATCAAGGACGGGCGCGTCGCTGCTGTTGGCGATGTCGACGGCGAAGCGACGCGCACTATTGATGTCGGTGGGCAGGTCATCGCACCGGGCTTCATCGACGCGCACACCCACTACGACGCCCAGCTCCTCTGGGACCCGAGCGCGAACCCCTCGACCGCACACGGGATCACGACCGTGTTGCTGGGCAACTGCGGCTACACGCTCGCACCCGTGCGACCGCACGATCAGGACTACCTGATGGGGCTGTTCGCCGCCGCAGAAGAGCTTCCGAAGCGCGCGCTCCAGACCTATGCACCGTTGAGCTGGGAGACCTTCGCCGACTACGTGGGCTGGCTCGGCGGTCGAGTCGGGCTCAACGTCGTGACCCAGGTCGGTCACAGTGCGGTACGGCGCTACGTGATGGGAGAGGCCGCGCTCGAACGTGTGGCGACGGCCGAGGAGATCTCGGAGATGGTGACTGTCGTGGAGGACGCGATGGACGCCGGTGCCGCGGGGATCAGTACCAGCCAGGCGCCGCACCAGCTTGGAGAGAATGGTGAGCACATCCCCTCGTTCTACGCAGACGGTGCAGAACGGCGGGCGTTGGCGGAAGCGGTGCGCCGGAAGGGCAAGCGCCTCCTCTCGATCAACCCCGCCACCAAGCGCGACGGACTGAACGACGACGACCGAGCGCTGCTCGTCGAGCTCGCAGAGATCTCGGGCGCGGTTGTCTCCTGGAACGACTTCGGCATGGGCACGCCAAACGGCGACAGCGTGCTCGAGTTCATGGAGGGCGAGCTCGAGCGCGGCAATGAGATCTACGCGGTGGCGCGGTGCCAGCGGCCCGAGACGCGCTTCACGCTCAAGAAGACGTCGGTGCTGTTCGCGATGTTCGAGCCGTGGCTCGACTACGGGCGTCTCGATGCTGCCGAGAAGCTCGCAGCGCTGAGTGACCCTGGGTGGCGAGCGCGCCTCGGTGAGTTCTGGGACGGGACGAA